>JACZXM010000487.1 GCA_022571615.1 Acidobacteriota bacterium
CCCGCGATGCGATAACTGGGAGTCGGTGTGCCATGGCCTCGAGTGTTGCCAGGCTCGATCCCTCGTACAGCGTCGGGTGCACGAACCAATCTGCGGCGGCCAGCAGTCCGTGCTTGAGTGCATCGGGGGCAGAGGTCAACAGCACACAGTGGCCGCCAATGCCGGCGCCCGCGATCGCCGCCTCGATCCGGCCCCGCCGGGGGCCGTCTCCGATCAACACCCAGCGCCACCCAGCCGGCAGGTCGGCGGCGGCCCGACCCAGGGCGTGGGCGAGCACCTCGAAGCCCTTGTTGGGCGCTAACCGGCCGACAGAGACGAACAGCGGTGCCGCCTCTGTGGCCCCGGCGCGCTGAAGGAACGTCGAGGCGGCAGCGTGGTCGGCACACCGGGTGCATTCCTCGGGGTCGATCGCGTTGGGGATCACGGTGATCCTGTGCGCCGGTACCCGCAACTCGTGCTCGACCCGCGGCGATAGGATCTCGTCGGTCGCTACCACGCGGTCGGCGGCGGCGGCGATACGCCGGATCCCGCGCCGGAACGGCGCGTACGCGAGGTGCTTGAGCCACCCGGGCGAGCGAAACTCCTCCATCCCGTGGGGCGTCATCACCAACGGCGCGTGTCGCGCACGCTGCGCCGCGATCCCGAGTCCGCCCAGTCCATGCACGTGGATGACGTCGGCGACAGGGTCAAGGCTACGCGCGACACGGCGTGACCACAGTGGGTAGTTCGTCAACCGGTCGAGCACCACCGTACCGCGGGCGCGTCCGATGGGCAGCGGTCCACGATCGATCCAGTGAAAGCGGATGCCGGAACCGGCCGCCTCCTCCGCCAGCGCCGCGCGCGTGGGATCAAGCGGACGCTCGGCGTACAGGTCGACCCGAACCCCGGCCTGTGCCAGGTGCAGGGCCTGGTCGTGCACATGCCTTTCCAAACCGCCGGGGCCGTGTGCCGGATGAACCCGCCGCGACACGATCACCAGCTTCAACGCCGCAGCCGAGTCAGACATCGCCGGCATCCCGCATCGCTGCTTCGTAGACGGCCATCAGCTGTGGATAAACGGCCGCGGGCGCGAACCGTCTGCGCACCGTGGCTGCACTCGCGGCGGCGACCCTGCTGCGGGTACCTGCTGCCCGGAGCTCCGATAGCACCCGCCCCAGATCTCCGGCGGCGCTCACGATCCAGCCGTTGACGCCGTCATCGATGACCTCGCGACTGCTGCCGACCGGCCAGGAGATCACCGGGGTGCCGACGGACATGGCCTCGAGCAGCACCCTCGCCAGCGGTTCCTCCCACAGGCTGGGAAGGATGACCGCCTCGGCGTCGCGCATCAGCCGCAGCACAGCGCCGCCATCGATCCAGCCGACGAATCTCGTTTCCAGCCCCAACTCGCGTGCCTGCTCTTCGAGTCGCCTCTTGGCGGGCCCGGCACCGGCCACAACGAGGGGCAGCGCCTGTTTGACGGCCGCCAGCTCCTCCAGCAAGGCGTCGAAGCCCTTGGCCGCGGCGAGCTTTCCGGCGGCCAACAGAAACGGCCGCGGCAGGCCGGGCGCGGCATCGATCGCGGCGGTGGCGGCGTTCGCTGATCGCTCCGGGTCGATGATGTTGGGCACCACGTCGATCGGCACTGTGAGTCCTCCGGCACGGAGCCGCTCACGCAGCGTTTCGCTTACAGCAAGCACTCGATGTGCCCGGGAAACGTCACCGGCCCGGGTCGCCAGCCGGCGCCGGGCCCACGGCCTGAGCGCATGGGCGGCCGCTGCCGGCAGACCGAAGACCTCCTGCATGCAGCCGCTGAGGTTGACGCGTGTGCAGCCGGCACACTTGCCCCCGCCCCACCAGGTGGTGCCGTGCAGGCACACCGGCCAGTAATCACGCAGCGTCAGCACCGCGGCACGGCCGTTCGCCAGCGCGGCGGCGATAGCCCCGGGGCCGCTGTGCAAGTGCTGCCCGTGAACGATCCGCAGCTCGGGCTCCTGTCGCAGCATCTGCCCGACTCGATCCCGCACCGCGCGGAAGGCGTAATCGTGGCCGCCGAGGCGACGCAAGGGACTGCGCCGCTGGCGCCGGATTCCGAGCCTGTCGATCGACACCCCCTCGTACAGGCGATGGTCGTGGCCGCTGGCTCCGGCATCGAGCTCCAAGACGCGTACCCGGTGGCCGTGGTCCCTGAGAGTCAACGCCAGCGCGTGGGCGCTCCAACCGCTGCCACCACAGAGCGGGGGGTACACGTCGGTGGTGATGAGCACCCCGGGTAGGAAGGCCCGCGCCGCGCTGCTCTCGCGGCTCACCTCTGTGTGCCCTCGCCCGCCACCTGCCAGACCCACCACACTTCCACCAGGACCTCCTACACTCCGGGAGGATTTTCGACCAGCGACCAACGATCGGTAAGAAACCGCCAG
Source organism: Acidobacteriota bacterium (assembly GCA_022571615.1). Lineage (GTDB taxonomy): Bacteria > Acidobacteriota > UBA890 > UBA890 > WLXD01 > JACZXM01. Next base: position 2,400 of record JACZXM010000487.1, read on the forward strand.
GCAATGGTGGCGGCGCGCTGCGGCACCAGCACCAGCTGGTTGCGGACAATGGTTCGCATCGAC
>JACZXM010000488.1 GCA_022571615.1 Acidobacteriota bacterium
CGGGTCTGGCCGCGACGCTCCAGCGCGCAGCCGCGCGCCAGGGCAGGACCGCGGTACCGGGCCGATGCGCCGGGTACTGCGCCACGCGTCCCATGACCGCGTTGACGAAATCAGGCGGTGGATCCAGCTGCGCCAATGAATCGAGCGCCTGTACCAGATCCCGTTCCGCCGACAACGCGTTGGTGCACACCAGGCAATGCTCCAGATGCTGCTCCATCGAGCGCGCTGCATCAGGCGACAGGACGCCGTCCACATAGGCCGACAGCATGTCCAGGTTTGGCCCGTGTACCTTCACGATGGTCTCTCCGAAACCGCGAGCACATCGCCGAGGGTATCCCTCAGCGCCTCGCGGGCCCTGAAGATTCGCGTTTTCACCGTTCCCAGCGGCAACTCTAGTGCGTCCGCAATCTCTTCATAGGACATCTCGGAGGCATGCCGCAACACCAGAGGCTCGCGGTATTTCTCCGGGAGCCCGGCGACGGCCTCCTCCACATGTCCTGTGAGCTCCTCCTCAAGCAGCAGGCACTCCGGCCCTGGCTCCGACCCGGCGAACTCGCGGCCGACACTGCCCTCCGCCGTCTCGACGGGCTTGTCGAGCGATACGGTCGAGAGCCGGCGCCGGCGCATGGTGTCGATCGCCGCGTTGCGGGCGATCCGAAAGAGCCAGGCCGGGAACGGATACTGCGGCCGATAGCTGCCGAGTGCCGAGTACGCCTTGAGGAAGACATCCTGCGACAGATCGACCGCGTCATCGTAGTTGCCGAGCATGCGGTGCACGTAATTCACAATCGGTTTCTGGTAGCGGGAGACCAGTTCGGCGAACTCGTGCTGCTTGCCAGCAAGCACTGCCTCGACGAGTCTCTGGTCGGTCGCGTCCATGGGTTCAAGTTCGCTCTAAAGTACGATCGGATCGAAGAAAAAGTTTCATGCCCTGGGCAGAGATCACGGTCCGCTCAGGCGACCGTCGAGGGCCTTGCGCCAGGGCACGGAAGCGGCGGTGCGATGCTACCATCCGTATTCATGAGCGACATCGGCAGCGCAGTGGCGCAGGTGCATCAACGGATGGCGGCTGCCGCCGCCCGCGCCGGACGCGACCCCAGCCAGATCGAGCTGATGGCGGTCAGCAAGACGGTGCCGCCCGAGAGCGTACGACAGGCCGTGGAGGCCGGAGTCGGCGTCCTCGGAGAAAACCGGGTGCAGGCAGCCGAACGCAAGATCAGCGAGGTCGGGGTGCCGGTTCAATGGCATCTCATCGGGCGCCTCCAGAGCAACAAGGCACGTCTGGCAGCGGCTTTGTTCGACGCCGTGCACTCGGTCGACCGGGAGGGGCTAGTGGAACGTCTGGACGCCGGGGCGAAAGCGCAAAATAAGCGACTCGACGTCTACGTGCAGGTCGAGTTCGTCCGCAGCGAGCTTACCGAGCACGAGATCTTGTCGCTCGCCGAGCGAGTATGCCGCGTAGTGGGCCAGGCCGCCTCGTTGCACCTCCGTGGCCTGATGACACTGCCGCCATTCGATCCCGATCCCGAGGCCGCGCGTCCTTGGTTCCGTCGGCTGTCCGAGATCCGCGGAACGCTGCGCCAGGCGACCGGCATGGAAATCCCCGGGCTGTCGATGGGAATGAGCAACGATTTCGAAGTCGCGATCGAAGAGGGCGCTACGATCGTCCGGGTGGGCACGACGATCTTCGGCTCACGGGCCAGCGCCGTCCCGAACCTGTCCCTGACGACCGAGGCCTGAAGGAATGTTCCTGCTGCGCAACCTGCTGTTTGCGACCGCCACCATCCTCGACAACTTGATCGCCGATCGGCGTATAGGACCGATGATGGCGGTCCTGGTCGGCAACGCGAGCGGTCAGCGTGGCGCCGAGCTTCCCTGCAACGTGAAGTTCGCCGACTTCCTCCGAACGGAGCTGATGCCGTGGGTGCGTCGCTCCTACCACGCGACCGCCGAAGCAGCGCAGACCTACGCGGCTGGTAGCAGCTTCGGGGGACTCGCGGCGACGTGCGTAACGATGTTCCACCCCCAGCTAGTGGGCAACGTCATTTCACAATCGGGATCCTATGGGTGGGAGCCGGGAGTGTGGAAAACCCTCCAACGCGATCCGAACTTCGAGCCGGTGGCCCCAGCGACGGGGAATTGGGTAGCGCGCGAGTTCGCGTCACGTCCGAAACTGCCGATTCGCTTCTGGCTGGATGCCGGGCTGTTCGAGGTGGACCTGCGCCGTGGACAGGGTGGGATTCTGCTGCCTAACCGCCATCTTCGGGATGTTCTCCTCGCGAAGGGGTACGAGGTGCACTACGAGGAGTTCACAGGCGGCCATGATTACCTGAGTTGGATAGGGACACTGGCCGATGGCTTGATCGCCTTGGCTGGCTCTGCACCGTAGGTCACGATCACGATGCCCTTGACCGTCGGGCGTACCGGCGGAATGACGTGATCG
>JACZXM010000489.1 GCA_022571615.1 Acidobacteriota bacterium
TCCACTTACAACCAAGTGCCCAAGAGAGGACTTGAACCTCCACGGGGTTTCCCCCACTAGGTCCTGAACCTAGCGCGGTACCAGGTAGGTGCCGGCGATGCGATCCTGGATGCCCTGTTCCGGGTTGGCGAGCGCGTACATGGTGCCGGCAACGAGCAGGAAGGGCGGCAGGAACCAGACCGATTCCGGCAGGGCGATGCCCGCACGAGCTGCCAGCAGCAGGGCGCCGGCCAGCCACGCGGGCGTCCAGGCGACGACGGTGCGGATCAGCAGCGGCCGGCTCGCGTGCCGCAGTTTTTGGCAGCGCCGCTTCGGCGGCGACGCCTCTATCGTCGGGCAGTCGGTGCAGGTCCGAGGCAATCCGTGGCAGGTGGTGGGAGTCATGCCAGCAACACACCAACCACTCGAGCCCGACTGGAACTTCTGGCGCCCGCTCGACCTCGACCCGGCGCGCGACGGCGGCAACGGGCTGGCGGTGATTGGCCGCCTCAGTAGCGAAGTGGGGATCGAGCAGGCCAGCACGTTCTACCGTGACACGCTGGTGCAGCTGTGGCGCTCGCAGGGCCACCTCGGCAGTGAGGCCCCGATGCGAGCAATGGTTGCCGGTTCGTTGCGCGACTGGCTGCTCGGGCCCTGGCAAGCGCGATTGCTGCTGCTGCTCGGCGCCGTCGGTCTCGTGCTCTTGATCGCTTGCGCAAACGTCGGCAACCTGATGCTCGCCAGGACCGTGTCCCGGCTCGATGAGCTCGGCTTGCGGGCCGCACTCGGGGCAGGGCGAGCCCGCGTCGTGAGGCTCGTGCTCGTGGAAGCCGTCTTGATCGCCACTCTGGGGGCGGGCCTGGGCATCGGGGCGGCCTGGGCGCTGGTCGGGGCAGTACGCGGCAGCATTCCCGTGGATGTTCCGCGGCTCGAGCAGGTGGCTGTGGACGGTCGCGTGCTGTTGTACGCGGTGGCCGTCACCGCTCTGTCGGCGCTTGCCTTCGGTCTTGCCCCGGCGCTGCGCGGGGCTCTGTGCGCCGGCATGCCAGCGCGAGGCGGCAGGACCACGGAGGGAGCGGCCGAGTCCCGCCTGAGCAGGGGCTTCGTGGCCGCTCAAGTTGCGGTCTCGGTGATTCTCGTGGTGGGAGCCGGCTTGCTGCTGCGCAGCTTCTGGCGGCTCCAGAGCATCGACCCTGGCTTCCGTGCCGAGGGCATCGTGGCGTTGCGGCCCGCGCCGCCCTCGAACGCATATCCCGCCGAGGCGGACGTTCGGGCGTACCACGAGACCATCACCGCCAAGTTACGTGATATTCCCGGCGTTCGTGAGGTCGGCGGGATCATGTTCCTGCCCATGCAATCGGGCGGCTGGTGGACGCAATACACCGTAAGCGATCGTGCCGACGGGAGTATCGGCGAGGGCCTGGTGGCCGGCAGGATCGTGACCGACGACTACTTCGCCGCCATGGAGGTGCCGGTGCTTGCCGGGCGCGTCTTCGATCCGGATGATGCTGCTGGCCCTTCGGTGGTGATCGTCAACGAGGCGTTGGCGCGGATCGCCTGGCCCGGTGAGGACCCCATCGGGAAGATCCTGCGGACCGACAGCAACGAGGGTCTGCGCGTGGTCGGACTCGTTGGCGACGTGCGCCAGGAGATGCTGGCCACCCCCGGGAACCCGGAGTTGTACGTTCCCTATACCCAAAACATGTGGCGCAACATGTACTTCACGGTTCGCGTCGACGGCGACGCCGAGGCGTTCCTGCCGCGTATCCGGGATGCGGTGCGCGGAGTCGATGCGCGGGTGCCGATCAACAACCTGGTGACGATGCCACACGTGGTGTCGGACACGGCAGCGGGCTCGCGCTTCCTGGCCGCGTTCGTGGTGGCGTTCGGCCTGGTGGCGATGTCGCTGGGGATGATCGGCGTGTACGGCGTCACGGCCTACGCCGTTGCCCGCAAGAGGCGCGAACTGGGCATCCGGTTGGCGATCGGCGCACCGCGGCGACAGGTGATGGTGCACACGCTCCTGAGCGGTGCGCGACCCGTAGCGCTAGGTCTTGCAGCAGGACTGCTCGCGGCAGCGGCAACCAGCCGGCTGCTGCAAGGCATCCTGTTCGAGATCGAGCCGCTCGATCCGTTGACCTTCTTGACGGTTCCGGCCCTGCTCGTCGGCGCCGCGCTGCTGGCCCTCTGGGTGCCCGCGCGGCGTGCGACGCGGGTCGATCCGGCTACTGTCCTGCGGCACGAGTGATCCGGGACGCGGGCGAGAGTCCAGGATCGGAACTCCGACCAACATGATGCTGAGTATTGCAGGCACGAGTGTCGGTAGAATAGAATAGAATACGAACGAACACAGGAGATTCTATGTCGAAGACCGTGACCCTCCGCCTGGACGAGGCCGTCTACAAGGAGTTGAAAGAAGCGGCCGAGGCAGAGCGTCGCCCGCTGTCCAACC
>JACZXM010000490.1 GCA_022571615.1 Acidobacteriota bacterium
GCTGTTGGAACGGGCCGTGCTCATCGCCTCGAAGCCGGAAGAGCTGCTGCTCGACCCCTTCGGCGGCGCCGGCACGCTCGCGGTCGCCGCATCGCGCCACTTCTGATCGGCGACAAACTGTTCGGCCTGCTCAAACAGCTCCGTGCCCGCCGCATCGGCTGGCAACATCAGCCCGCCCGAGCCGCAGGCCCAGACGCCCAGCAGCATGCCGGCAGCGACTACGGGGAGGATCCGGGGGCTCAGGAACCGCACGTCAATCGACCTCCGCGATCTTGCTGGAGCTATCGGCGAGGGCCTCAACCCATTCCCAGTGGCGCTGCAGGCCTTCTTGCAACGGGATGGCTGGTACGAACTCCAGGTCGGTGCGGGCGCGTGACGTGTCGGCGCATGTATGGCCGACATCGCCCCGCTGCACTCCCTGCCGCTCGACCCGCAACTGCCGCCCGGTCACGCGCTCGATCATGCCAATGAGAGCGTTGACGGTGACCGTACTGCCCCCGCCGACATTATACACAGCACCGGGCTCGCCTCGATCCGCCGCACGAAGGGTGGCGGCGACGGTGTCTTGCACGAAGGTGAAGTCCCGCGTCTGTTCGCCGGTGCCGAATAGAGTGATCGGTGTGCCGGCGAGCGCCGCTTGCAAGAATCGCTGGATTGCCATGTCCGGGCGTTGGCGGGGTCCGTAGACGGTGAAGTAGCGCAGACTCACCGTTTTGAGGCCGTAGTTTCGGTGGTAGAGACGCGCCAGGTGCTCGGCGGCGAGCTTGGTGACCCCGTACGGTGAGTAGGGCCGCTCGCGCGCCGACTCGCACATCGGCAGCGCATCCGTGTCGCCATACACCGACGAGGAAGATGCATACACCACTCGACCGACGCCGGCCTGCAACGCCGCCTCGAACACCCGCTGCGAGGCATAGACATTGTGGGCGGCGTAGTCCTCGAAGCTGTTGCCCCACGACGACCTCACGCCGGGCAAGGCCGCCAAGTGAAAGACGCACGCGACATTTTCAAACAGCTTCTCCAGCGGCAACTCCTCGAGCATGCCCTCGACGAGGCGGAACCCCTGGTTCGCTTGTAGCCCGGCGAGATTGCGTCGCTTGAGCGCCACCTCGTAGTTGGGCACGAAGCCGTCGATGCCCACCACCTGGGCGCCCTGCTCCAGCAACCGCTCGCACAGCGCCGAGGCGATGAACCCGGCAGCTCCGGTAACGATGCAACGCATCGGCTGGCTCCCCTAGCAGGCCGTGGTGGAAGGGTGGTGGGCGGCGCCGGCCGCACGCCGGCGGATGGACGCGACCGCCGCGACCGGATCAGCGCTCTTGATGATCGAGGAACCCGCAACCAGGAGTCTCGCTCCCGCCGCGCAGCAGTCCGCCGCGTTGTCTTCTCCTACCCCACCGTCGACCTGGATGTCGACGCCGGTGAGCCCAGCGGCGTCCAGAAACGCTCGCAACTGAGCGATCTTGGCCACCGATGCTGGCAGAAACCGCTGGCCACCGTATCCCGGGTTCACCGACATCACGAGCACGAAGTCGCCCTCGCGCAGCACGTACTGTAGACCCGAGAATGGGGTCGCCGGATTGAGCGCCACGCCGGCGCGAGCTCCGAGCTCGCGGATCTGGCTCATGGTGCCCTCCAGATGGACGGTTGCTTCGGCGTGGACGCTGATCCAGTCGGCGCCCGCTTCCCGATAGGGCGAGATCCAAACATCGGGGTTGGCAACCATCAGGTGTACGTCGAGCACCAGAGCGGTCAGGGGGCGGATCCCGGCGACCACCGCCGGTCCCATCGAGATGTTGGGCACGAAGTGACCATCCATCACGTCGATGTGAAAGGCATCGACGTGATCTTGCAGCAATTCCCCCGACGAGCGCAGGTCGGCCTGATCGGCCGCCAGCAGGCCCTCCACGATCTCATCCATCTCCCCAGTGAGGAATTCGTCCAGTTTGTAGAGCTTCAGGTTGATGCGGTGGTCGGTCACCCGCCCCTCGGGGAAATTATAGGTGCGGATGCGCTCCGAACGGTCCCCGCTGCCCACCATGCCCCGCCTTTTTTCCGCCTCTTCAGAGCGTTGTTCCTCGCGCAGTTTTTCGTACAGCCTGGCGCGCAACACCTTCATGGCCCTGGCCTTGTTTTTGTGCTGGGATTTTTCGTCCTGGCTCTGGGCGACGATGCCGGTGGGAATGTGCGTGATGCGAACGGCGGAATCGGTGGTGTTGACGCTTTGGCCGCCAGGACCGGAAGAGCGGAATTTTTCCACGCGCAGGTCGGATTCCTGGATCTCCACTTCCACTTCCTCCGCCGCGGGCAACACGGCCACGGTGGCCGCGGAGGTGTGGATGCGCCCCTGGCTTTCGGTCTGGGGAATGCGCTGCACCCGGTGCACGCCGCTCTCGAACTTCAGCTTGGCGAACACGCCAGTG
>JACZXM010000491.1 GCA_022571615.1 Acidobacteriota bacterium
CAAGGGCGCATCTGCGGCGTTGCCCCTCCTTGACGATGCGCGTAGGCATCGCCGACGTCGTGGCGCCTTGCATCTGCACCCTTGGCGGTGTAACCAGACCCATCACACTTCCACCACGGCCTCCTCGGAGCAGGGTCGGATCGCATCCGACGTAGTGGACTGAACAAGGAGCAACGATTGGGGAAGAAGCGAGTTGGAATCTTGGGTGGGACGTTCGACCCGCCGCATCTCGGCCACCTCTTGCTGGCCGAAACCATCCGCGAGGATTTCGATCTTGACGAGGTGTTGTTCATTCCGTCGAACGAGCCGCCGCACAAGGACCGGCCCGACCTCACGGCCGCTACCCACCGCTACGCGATGGTTGTCGCTGCGACCCTGCACAACCCGGCGTTCTCTCCGTCGGCGGTCGAGGTGAACCGTGCTGGCAAGAGCTATAGCGTCGAGACGGTTCGCTCGCTGGAGGAGCAACTCGGGGCGGAGACCGAGATGTTCTTCGTCGCTGGTCTTGATTCCTTCCTCGCGATCCAGACATGGAAGAGATTCGAAGAATTGTTGGATCTGTGCCATTTCGTTGTCGTTGCCCGCCCGGGCAATAGCTTCGAACGTGTACTGGAGGTCCTGCCCGAGCGCTTCCACCCCCGGGTCGTTGACGTCCGCGGGGGGCGCGCCGATAGGGCCGACAAGGGTGCCGGCAGCACGGCGAGCGAAGTCGCACCGTGGCGAATCCACCTGTCGGACGCAGTATTCCTGGACGTGTCCGCGACCGAGATACGGGCCCGAGCGCGGGCTGGTCGGAGCATCCGCTACCGCGTCACACCGGAGGTCGAGCGGTACGTCCAAACACACGGCCTGTACGAGCAGGCGGTGCCCGCCCGGGGGGCGGTGACCTGATGCCCAAGACAAGCTTGGCGAAGCCGGATTCACTACAAGAACTGCCGTCTCGGGTCATCGCGGCGCTCGAAGCGATCGACGAGCACAAGGGCCGGGATCTGGTCGTCCTGGACATGCGGGAGGTCTCGGCGTTCACCGACTTCATGGTGATTTGCACCGGGCGCAGTGAGCCCCACGTTCAGGCGCTGTCGGATGCGGTGGAAGAGGAACTCATGAAGCTCGGGGGCAAACCGGATCATATCGAAGGTCGCTCTAGCGCCAACTGGATCCTGCTCGATTACTTCGATCTGATCGTCCACGTGTTCACTCCCGAGGCACGAGGGTTCTATCAGCTCGAGAAGCTCTGGCGTGACGCCCCGTTGCTGGAGTGGCAGGCCGACGACGATACGGAGCGGTGAGCCGAGAGCTGGTGTTTCTCTGGGTCGGCAAGACGAAGGCCCCCTATGCCCGTCTCGGGGTCGAGGAGTACCTGGGTCGGGTGCGTCGCTACCAACCGTGCCGGATAGTCACGGTGTCCGAGGAGCGCCAAGACAGCCGCTACTCGATGGCGCACCGTGTGGAGCGCGACAGCGCCAGGATCCTGAGCCGGTTGGGAGATCTGGAGCCCGCGTTCGTGCTCGTGATCGACCCGCGCGGCCAGGACACCAACTCCCGAGATCTGGCCGATCTGCTGCGACGAGTGTGCTATGAGGACTCCCGGCGGCTGGTGTTTGTCGTCGGCGGGCCGGATGGGCTATCCTCTCGTGTCCGCGACCGGGCGGACCACGTTCTGGGGTTGTCGCACTTGACGTTTCCGCATGACATGGCTCGGCTGTTATTGGCGGAGCAGGTCTACCGGGCACTGACGATCATCCACGGTCGACCTTATGACCGATGAGTTTACGATCTAGGAATAGGAAGCTGGCATGAGAGCAGCGCTGAAGAAGAAACTGGGCCGTGTCCTGCGCGCACGGCGACGTGAACTCGCGGCCTCATTCAAAAGAAGCCAGGAGACCAACCGGCGTTTGGACGACGGCCCGCTGGACCTTGCCGATACGGCCAGCGAGCTGTACACACAGGAGTTCAATCTCTCTCTTTCCGAGAAGGAACTCGAGGAGCTTAAGCTCATCACGGACGCTCTCGATCGACTCGAGATAGGTGACTACGGCGGCTGCGAGGAATGCGGAGAAAAGATCACCGAGGCACGCCTCAAAGCGATTCCGTGGGCACCGCTGTGCATCGATTGCCAGGAAAAGAAGGAGACGGTGCCGGCGATTCAATCGGACTGATCAAGCAGGCCACGGCCTGCTGACGCCACAGGAGGTGCCCGCGATGAATGTCCGGAGCCTCGTGAGCTTAATTGTTCTGTTTGCTCTGGTCACCGCTGCGGTGTGGGTGTCGCAGCTGAATCGCGACGCGGTCACATTGCGTCTCCCGGGTTTGGCGCCACTGTCGGCCCCGCTCTGGGTTGTGGTATTCCTGACCCTGCTGCTGGGCGTCTCGTTCACCACGCTCCAGGCCTACGAGTACATCC
>JACZXM010000492.1 GCA_022571615.1 Acidobacteriota bacterium
GTACAGCCTCGACGAGATGAAAGAGATAATCCGAATCCCGGAAGTGATCTGCATCAAGATGGGTACTCGCGACATGAGCCGGTGGCTCTACGACTACGAAGAGCTCAAGAAGGTGGACCCGGACATCCCCATCATCACCTGCCACGATGAGTTCCTGCTGCCGACGCTGTTGGAGGCGGCGGATGGAGCGCTGGTCGGTTTCGCGGGATTCGTGCCCGAGTTGATCGTCGAGCTCGTACACTGCGCGCTGAGCGGAGATCTGGCCGGGGCGCGCAAGGCGCAGAAGACGGTCGAGCCGCTCAACCGCATCGTCTACTCCTTCGGCGAGCCGAGCTCGAGCGCCCACCAGCGCATGAAGTGCGCGCGCTGGCTGCTGGGGGGGTTTCCCTCGCCCAAGATGCGGCGCCCGCTGCGGGATCTGTCCAAGGAGGAGGTGGCGGCCATCCGACAGCAGCTGGATGCCATCGCGGGGTACAGGTGCGTGCGGTGAGTGCTCGAGAGGAGGTCCCGGTGCCCGACGAGCCCGTCAGGATCGCCCTCATCGGCTGCGGCAACCGCTCGCGCACCATCTACCGATTCTCGACCGATCGCTGATCGTGGCGGCCGTTTGAGGTCGGCGCCAGGGCTCATGTAGATTCGGCGGTCTGGACATCCGGACCTCCGGGGTAGCGACAATGGCCTTCCGAGCGAGCATCTCTCCAGCCCGGCACGCGCTGTGCTGGATCGGGGCGCTGGCGCTGACCACAGCGACCGCCTGCGGCTCCCCTGGGCAGCCGATTCTCGACAAGCAGGAACAGCTTGCTCGCTTCGATTGGTGGGACAACCGCGACAGCGATTGGTTCGCGCAGAGAATCCCTTTTCTCGAAACCCCCGACCCGGAGATCGACGCCACCTACTACTACCGGTGGGAGCTGCTGACCAAGCATCTGGTGTACGGGTCGGTCGAGCACGGATACACCTTCACCGAGTTCATCGACCGGCCGTTCTGGTCGGGTACGTACGGGTCGATCTCGTGCCCGCTGGGGCACCAGTTCTACGAGGTCCGCTGGTTGAAGGACCGCCGCATCATCGAGGACTTCGCGCGCTACTGGTTCGAGACCCCCGGTGCACAGCCGCGCAGCTACAGCAATTGGTACGCGGACGCGATGTGGGCGACGTACCAGGTGCTGGGTGATCGCGAGTTCATCGTCGCCGTACTCCCCTACATGCAGCGGCAGTACACCGGCTGGATGCAGGAGCGCTGGGACCCGGAGCACCGCATGTTCCGCTGGGACGGCATGCACGACGGGATGGAGACCAACATCGACAGCCGCCAGACGCCGCAATGGTTTGACGGTGCACAAGGCTACCGGCCGACCCTTAACAGCTACCTGTACGCCGATGCAATCGCCATATCCAAGGCCGCGGCTGTTGCCGGTGACGCTGACGTCTCACGCCGTTACGCAGCCCGCGCCGCCGAGCTCAAGGGGCGCGTCCAGCAGGAGCTCTGGGACCCCGAACGCGAGTTCTTCTTCCAGCAGTTCGCGCGCGACGAGGAAACGGTCAACGATCCGTGGCCCGGGGCGACGGGGGATCGCGCCGGCGATGCCGCCATCGGCGGGGCGCGCGTCCCGACCGAACCCGGCGCACCGATTCGAGCCAAGTCGCTGACGTATCAGACGGGACCCTGGGCCGGCTCGCCCTACGGCCGCGAGCAGATCGGTTTCGTTCCCTGGCAGTTCAACCTGCCCGACCCGGGTTTCGAATCGGCGTGGAAGTTCCTGATGGACCCGGAACGCTTCTACGCTCCCTATGGGCCGACCACAACCGAGCGCAACGACCCCCTCTACCACGTCTCACCGCGCTGCTGTGTATGGAGCGGCAACTCCTGGCCGTACGCCACCAGTCAGACGCTCACCGCGCTGGCCAACCTGCTCAACAACTACGACCAGCCGTACGTCGACAGCGAGGACTATTTCGAGCTCCTGCGGATCTACGCCCGCACCCAGCGCAAGGACGGTCGGCCCTACATTGCCGAAGCTGCCGATCCGATGACCGGCTCGTGGGCCGGCCACGACAAGTTCTTCCACTCCGAGCACTATCTGCATTCGACCTTCGTCGATCTGGTGATCACCGGCCTGATCGGCCTGCGCCCACGGGATGACGACGTGCTCGAGATCAACCCTTTGGTACCAAAGGATTGGGATTTCTTCGCGCTCGATGAGGTCCAGTACCGAGGCCATCGGCTGGCCATCGTCTGGGACCGCGATGGGTCCCGCTACGGTCGTGGCGTCGGGCTGCGAGTGTTCCTGAACGGCGAACTGCTGGGGGAAGCGGAGAGGATCGAGCCGCTGGAGCTCGAGCTGCCCGCAGCGGCACCGGTCGCGGCCGAACGACGGGCGAACTACGCGGTCAACAACGGCAA
>JACZXM010000493.1 GCA_022571615.1 Acidobacteriota bacterium
CAGCTCGCGAGCCACTCGCCGCGCGCTCGGCCCGCGCCCGGCGTGGCGAGACCGATGGTGGGCTCTGCGGCGAGCGCGACTCGCTCCAGGTCCGCGGTGGGAACGCGCTTGAGGCGCGCGCCGGCCAGATGCTGGCTGCTGCATGCCCCGATCGCCAACGCGGCCACCAGCACAGTGCTGACCATCGCCAACGGGCGCGTCATCGCTGGTATCATCCGGATCTCCTCTGCTAGCCGAAGGAGCCGGCAGTGGACGCGCCGTTACAGGGGAATCGCCTCGCAGCGTTGATCCTACCGCGGCCAGCGGCCGCCCAACAAGGAGAGCTCGATTGAAGTTTATTGACCGTCGCTTCGTCGGTTCCGCACTTGCCCTTCTGGTCGCGGCCGCGCTGCTCGCATCGACCCCCGCCCTAGCAGGCGGTGGCCTGCTAAGGCAGGAACAACACCTGTATCGAACGCTGATGCTGCGGGCCGCGCCCGGCGAGCTGGCCACCGTCATCGACATGATCAAGGCGCGCATGCCCGCCTGGCGCGATGGCTCGGCTGTCGGGCCTTTCTGGATGCGCCACAGCCAGGGCGATCAATGGGACCTGCTGGTGCTGTATCACCTGGGCCGCGGCTTCGATGAGTACTACGGTGAGGGCGCACGCGAACGCCGGCACGAGGCCGACCGCGTGGCGGGCGAGACCGAGGTCGAGTTCATTCTTCGCCTGCTGCCACACCTGTCCTGGCGCGAGGAGTTGTACGTGTGGGGCCCGCCGCCGGAGCTGGTCGCCGAGCGCTTCGACGGCGCCGGATATTTCCACGTCGAGATCTTCCTGGCCCTGGCCGGCAAGCGAAACGAGCTGCTGCGCCAGCGCGAGATGGAGAACCGGTACCTGGAGGGAATCAACCGAGCTCCGAACCTCATCTTCAGCCGTGCAGGCGGCGCACCATGGGACTGCTACACGATCGGTTTCTATCGCGATCTGAAGCACTTCGCGGAGAGTGCCGACATACCCGACGCGCTCCAGGAGCAAGCCGCGGTGGCCGCCGGGTTCGAGAGCGCCTCGACGATCGGCACCTACCTGCGGGAGCTCATCGTGCAGCACCATGACACCCTGGCGGTCACGATTCGCTGATTCGTTCCCGAGGCCTCGTATTTTCCCCCGAGGTACGCTTCATCGGTGGAATTGTATCGAGAACATCAGCGTGCGGGGCAAGCCAGGCCGCGCGCCGGCTGGTCGTCTGGCTACGACGTACGCCTGGTCGAACAGGTTCTGCACCGAAGCGTGCAGGACAGCCCGAGCGCCGATACGGAGACGTGTGGAGAGACCCACGACCGCGTACGCATCGGCGCCTTTGCCGGTCGGGATCCTCCCCTTGCCGGCCTCGCTCCGCATCCGACTGCTGGAGTTCAGGTTCGCCGAGAAGCTCCAGTCGCCGCGCTGCACGCCGATCGATGCGTACAGCTGATGCCTGGCCAGATACGGAAGCTCGTCCCCTACCTGGACGCCGCCCCAGGGGCCGAAGTCGCTCTCGAAACTGCTTCGGAACACTCCGCGCGTCCAGGTGTAGGAAAACGCCAGCGGGACAGACGCCACCTGCCAGCCGAGGGCGTTCCCGAGATCATAGGTGCCCGCGAGTTCGAGCCCCCACACGTGCGCGCGCCCGCCATTGAACTGGTCACCGGTGCCGAGTCCACCGCTCGAGAGCGTGTCTGCACCGAGCAGGTTCTCGTAGTCGGTAAAGAACCCCACCACCTCGGCACTGGAAGCCCCGCCTCTGTGCCTCCAGCCCAGCTCGTAGTTCACACTCGTTTCGGCAGCCACACGCTCGTCTGCTCCGGGCCCCGGCGGCGAGAAACCTCGGTGCACGCCTACGAAAACACTGCTACGGTGGCCGAGCCGGACGGCGGCGCCGATTCCCGGCACGAGGACGCTGATGCCGGACTCCCGCTCGCGGACAGCGGCGATGCGCTCGGGATCGTCGGTGACGAAGTCGATTCGCTTCATGCGGATGCTCTCGAATCGCAGCCCCGGTGTGATCGTCAGGTCGCCCAACTCGAGCCGGTCTTGAACAAAGAGCGCCAACGCCTGGGCGTTGCTAACCCGGTTTGACTGGCTTCCCGCGGCACCGACGCTTGTCAGGATCTTCCGGCCTCCCGACATCCGGTAGCCATCCTCGCTCTGGAACCGGTCCTCCTGATCCTCGTGATAACGGAGACCGATCTCGAGTTGCTGGAACAGCCCGCCGCTGCCGAGACGCACTCCGAGAACGCTTTGCACACCCTGCGAGTAGTACTCGCGGTCGTTGTGGCGTTGCGCAATGGCATCGGCAACGCTGTCCGCGCCCTTGAGGATCGCCAGGCCATCGGCGAACGTTGCCGGGTCATTCAGCACGTCCGCAACGCTGACACCATTG
>JACZXM010000037.1 GCA_022571615.1 Acidobacteriota bacterium
TCTGCTGCGTTGCCGCTCCTTGACGATGCGCGTAGGCATCGCCGAAGTCGCGGCGCCTTGCATCTGCACCCGTGGCGGTGTAACCAGGCCCATCACACTTCCACCACGGCCTGCTAGGGCCTGCTAACGTGTCCCGATTCCTGCGTCGTACATTGCGCAACAGCCGAGCGCGGCTCAGCGACGCGCTCAGCCGTCTGATTCCCGGTCGAACGCTCGCGGAGTCGGACCTGGAGGCCCTTGAGGAAGCGCTGATCGGTGCCGACGTGGGCCCGATAACAGCCGACCGGCTTGTTTCAGCGGTGCGAGAGGCCGGCGCCGGTGACTCACCGCGCGAGGCTCTGGCGGCAGAGATGCGGCGGCTTCTGGCACAGCCGCGCCGGGACACAGCGGCGGTTGCGCCGGGCCCAGGGCCCGAGATATGGCTGATCGTCGGCGTCAACGGCTGCGGCAAGACGACCTCGGCGGCGAAGCTGGCACACTGGTTCCAGCAGCGCGGCAAGTCGGTCATTCTAGGGGCCGCGGATACGTTTCGTGCTGCTGCCGTGGAGCAATTGCGCGCCTGGGGCGAGCGCATCGACGTGCCGGTGATCGCCCACCTGCGGGGAGGTGATCCCGCCGCGGTGGTGTACGACACCTGCGAGGCCGCGGTTGCGCGCCGCATCGACGTGGCGATCATCGACACCGCCGGGCGCATGCACACCAAGAGCAATCTGATGGCCGAGATGGACAAGATCCGCCGCGTGGCGGGCAAGGTCGTGGCTGCGGCGCCGCACGAAGTTCTGCTGGTTCTCGATGCCACGACGGGGCAGAACGGCCTGCGGCAGGCAGAGGAATTCCTTCGACATGCCGGGGTGACCGGGCTGGTGCTGTGCAAGCTCGATGGCACGGCGAAGGGCGGCATCGCGCTGACCATTGCCCGCAACCTGGGGTTGCCGATTCGCTTCGTGGGCACCGGCGAGCAGATCGGAGATCTCGCCGAGCTCGAGGTGGAAGAGTACGTGGATGCCCTGATCGGGACGGAGGCCGTGTGAGCGATCGGTCCTCTGCTGTGTCCCGCGACGACGGCAACGGCGACACCGAGGCGCGATTCATTCGCCGATGCTTGGAGCTGGCAGCCCGCGCGCGCGGAGCCACCAGTCCGAATCCCCTCGTTGGCGCGGTAGTGGTACGCGAGGGGGTCGTGGTCGGCAGTGCCTGGCATCATCGCGCCGGTGAGCCGCACGCCGAGCGCCTCGCGCTCCAGCAAGCAGGCCCCCAGGCCGGCGGGGCGACGCTGTACAGCAACATGGAGCCTTGTTGCCATCACGGGCGCACGCCGCCTTGCGTGGATGCGATCATCGAGGCCGGGGTGGCACGAGTGGTGAGCGCCATCCGTGATCCCGACCCGCGGGTCGATGGCAAGGGGTTCGAGGCCCTGCGGGCGGCCGGCATCGAAGTCTCCAGCGGGTTCGAGAGCCAGGCGGCGGCGGAGCTCAACGCCGGGTACCTGAAGATACAACGCTCCGGTATTCCCTTCGTAATTGGCAAGGCGGCGCTTTCGCTCGATGGCCGTCTGGCGACCCGGACCGGCTCTTCGCAGTGGATTACCGGCGAACAGGCACGCGCCATGGCGCACCGCATTCGCGCCGGGGTCGATGCCGTGGTGGTCGGGGTGGGGACGGTGCTGGCGGATGATCCGCGGTTGACGGCGCGGCACGGAGGCGGGGCCGGCCCACGCTATCGGGTCGTGCTGGACTCGCACCTGCGAACCCCGCCGCAGGCAAGCCTGTTGCAACAGCGCGACGGCGTGCCGCTGATCATGACCACACAAGCCGCCGCCAGCGGTGAGCGCCAGCGGCTCGAGAAGGCAGGAGCGACGGTGCTCGTGGTGGCGGCCGACGGGCAGGGCCGGGTGGACCTACCGGCGGTGCTGGTGCGGCTGGCGGCTCTGGACGTATGCACGGTGATGCTCGAAGGTGGCAGCCGTTTGCTAACCGAAGCCCTCCAGATTGGTATAATCGACAAGGTTTTCTTGTTTTACGCGCCCCTGCTGATCGGGGGAGCCGAGGCGCTGCCGCTATGGGGCGGCGAGGGTGTCGCCCAGATGGATGAAGCCCGTCGGCTGCAGCGCGTTCGCCATTACCGACTCGGCCGTGATTGGGCGGTCGAGGGCTACTTGCGAACGCCCCCGGAACCCGAGTAGAGAGCGCGAAAGGCAGTCGCCGCCGCTGTCGGCCGGCCGAAATCGGGCCGGCGGTGGGGGCAGAAACTGGGTAGGTCATGTTCACGGGTTTGATCGAGGAGGTCGGCGAGGTGATCGGTATCGAGGCGCTGGCGCGTGGGTCGCGCTTGACGATCCGTACCGGTCAGGTCATCGACGATCTGAGCGAAGGCGAGAGCATCGCCGTTGACGGTGTCTGCCTGACCGCGCTGTCCGTCCGCCGTGGGGAGTTCGCCGCCGATGTGTCTCCCGAGACCATCACGCGCACGAACCTTTCCTTTTACAGGCTGGGAACGCCGGTGAACCTGGAACGCTCGTTGGCCGTCGGGCAACGTCTTGGGGGGCACTTCGTCCAGGGGCACGTGGATGGAATCTCGCGCTCCATCAAGAGCGTCCAGGAGAGCGAGTTCGTACGCATGAGCTTCACCATCCCGGAGGGGCTGCGCCCGTATCTGGTCGAGAAGGGCTCGGTAGCTCTCAACGGTGTCTCGCTCACCGTCGCCAGCTTCGAGGGCGATACGTTCGACGTTGCCCTGGTGCCGCACACGCTCGAGCGCACGAACCTGAGCGTCGAGGGACGGGCCGAGGTGCTGAACATGGAAGTGGACATTCTGGGCAAGTACGTGGCCCAGTTGCTGGGGCCGAGACGCCTAGGCGAGGGCGAAAGTCGTGAAACGGCCGGGGGGGCGCTTGTCGATCCCGGCGCTATGATCCAACTGCGCGGCGAGTGAGGCAACGGTAATGGCGGACCAAGAACCCGAAGGGCTGGCGACGATCGACGCGGCCATCGCGGACGTGCGTGCAGGCCGTCTGGTGATCGTCGTGGACGACGAGGATCGAGAGAACGAGGGCGACCTGACGATCGCGGCGGAAAAGGTCAGCCCCAAGCTGATCAACTTCATGGCCCGGTACGGTCGCGGGTTGATCTGCCTGCCGATGACCAGCGAACGGCTCGACCAGCTGGGGATTCCCCTCATGGTGGCGGACAACTCCTCCAGCTACGGGACCGCGTTTTGCGTCTCCATCGAGGCCAAGAAAGGGGTCTCGACCGGTATCTCCGCCGCGGACCGGTCGCGCACCGTGCTGGCGGCCATCGCACCCGAGACCCGTCCCCGCGACCTTGCCCGGCCCGGGCATATGTTTCCGCTCCGGGCGGCCGATGGCGGGGTGTTGCGGCGCGCCGGTCAGACCGAGGCGGCGGTGGATCTGGCGCGCATCGCGGGCCTGTATCCCGCCGGCGTAATCTGCGAGGTCATGAACGAGGACGGCTCGATGGCCCGCGTGCCCGACCTGCTGCGCTTCGGTGCGGAGCATGGCATCAAGGTGATCTCGATCGCCGACCTGATCTGCCATCGGCTGCGGACCGAGCGCTTCGTGAACCGGGTTGCCTCACCGGAGCTTCCAACGCGCTATGGCGACTTCACGATCTACGCCTACGAGAACGAGCTCGACGGCGGGGAACACGTCGCCCTGGTGATGGGCGATGTGTCAACCCCGGAGCCGGTGCTGGTGCGGGTGCATTCGGAGTGCCTGACCGGCGATGTGTTCGGCTCCTCGCGCTGCGACTGCGGCGAGCAGTTGGATTGCGCCATGCGCCGCATCGCCGCCGAGGGGCGGGGAATCGTCATCTATCTACGCCAGGAAGGCCGTGGCATCGGGCTGCACAACAAGCTGCGGGCCTACGAGCTCCAGGACGAGGGCGCCGACACGGTCGAGGCCAACGAGGCGCTGGGCCTTCCAATCGATCAGCGCGACTATGGAATCGGAGCCCAGATGCTCACCGATTTGGGTGTGTCCAAGCTGCGTATCATGACCAACAACCCCCGTAAGTTCATCGGGTTGTCGGGATACGGGCTTGAAGTCGTCGAGCGCGTTCCAATCGAGATCCCCCCGTCCTCGGCCACCTCACACCGCTATCTGAAAACGAAGAAGGAAAAGCTCGGGCATCATCTCGAGTCGGTCTGACTCTGTAATCGGCCACCACGGCCTGCTAACTTGTCGTCCCGCGAATCCATGTTCGAGCAACTTACCGAGCGCCTCCAAAAGATCCTGCGCAAGCTGCGCGGCAGCGTCAAGATCGACGAAGCGAGCTTTGCAGAGATCTCCCGCGAGCTCCGCCTGGCGCTGCTGGAGGCGGACGTCAACTTCGGGGTGGTCAAGGACTTCCTCGGCCGCGTGAAGGAAAAGGCGCTCGGTCAGGAGGTGGCACAGTCGCTTACCCCGGGCCAGCAGGTCATCAGGATCGTGCACGAGGAGTTGGTGCAGCTGCTCGGTGGCCAAACCCAGCAGTTACGCCTCGACGGCGCCACGCCGCACGTGATCTTGATCGTTGGTCTGCAGGGGGCGGGCAAGACCACGACGGCAGCCAAGCTGGGGTACCTGCTGCGACGGCAGGGACGCTCTCCGCTGCTGGCATCGGTGGACGTGCACAGGCCCGCGGCACGCGAGCAGCTCCGCGCGCTGGCCGAGTCGGCCGGCCTGGCGGTGTATAGCGACGGGGGCAACGATGCGCTCGCCATCGCCCGGGGCGCGCTGGCCGAGGTCCGCCGCCGAGGTGACGATGTGCTGGTGCTCGATAGCGCCGGGCGGCTGCACGTGGACGAGGAGATGATGCAGGAGGCCCGGGCGCTGGTTCGTACGCTGGCCCCGCGACGGATTCTGTACGTCGCTGACTCGCTGGCGGGACAGGACGCCGTACAAGCGGCAAGCGCGTTCTTGGAGGCGCTGCCGCTTGACGGTCACATCCTCACCAAGCTCGACGGGGATGCCCGTGGCGGTGCTGCGCTCTCGGTCGTTGCGGTCACCGGGCGTCCGATCTACTTCGTCGGAGTCGGCGAAGGGATCGAGGATCTCGAACCGTTCCACCCAGATCGGATCGCGAGCCGCATTCTGGGGATGGGCGACGTGCTCACGCTCATCGAACGCGTACAACAAAAAGTCGACGGGGAAAGCGCGAAGGGACTTGAAAAGCGCGTCCGTCGGGGTGAATTTACACTGGAGGACTTCGGGAACCAGTTGCGACAGATTCGCCGCATGGGGCCGTTGTCGCAGCTACTGGAGATGCTTCCTGGCGCTGGCTCGGTTCCAGGCATGGCCAATCTCGCGCCGGATGAGAGCCAACTGACCCGTATCCAGGCCATCATCGATTCAATGACGGCGCGAGAGCGCCAGCGGCCGCGGATCATCAGCGGGAGCCGTCGTCGTCGCATTGCGGCCGGCAGCGGCACCAGCGTGCAGGACGTGAATCGACTTCTCAAACAGTTTGCCCAGACACGGAAGCTGATGAAGAAGCTCGGCAAGAAGGGCCGACGCGCACCAAACTGGGCAGGACTACCGGGCTTCTGATCGAACGAAGCGAGGCCCTTCACCATACAGGAGGAGCAAGAGTGCTCACCATTCGTCTGCGCCGTGCCGGCGCAAAGCGTGACCCACACTATCGGGTCGTTGTTACGGAGAGCTCTGCGCGCCGTGACGGGCCGTTCATCGAGATTGTTGGCCACTATCACCCGCGCCGGCAGCCGGCCGAGATCGTCTTGAACATGGAGCGCGTCGAGGCCTACCTGGGGCAGGGCGCGCAGATGAGCGACACGGTTCGCAGCTTGTGCCGGCGGGTTCGCTCCGGACGCGTCGAGGCACCGGCCGAGACCGCCCCGGCAACGGACACCAGCGATGAAGCCCAGCTGGAGGCAGCGGCGGAGCTCGAGGCAGACTCCGAGACCAAGGCACAAGCAGACCCCGAGACTGCGCCCGAACAAGATGCGACAGAGGTGGTGGAGGAAGTGGCCGCCGACGACACAACTTCCGGAGAGGCCGGCGATGCCGGCGAGCTGACCGTGGAGGCGGCGGAGGGCGCATCCGCCGAGACCGAAGAGGATTCGCCCGCCGAGGAAGCGGAAGCGGAGACCGACGAGACTGGCAAGCAGGATTGACATCCCCCGCGGGGGATACGGCCCGGGCACTGGTTTTCGGGTCGGTTGCAGAGAGGTGTGATCGATGCGGTTGAGAGACATGATCGAGGAGATTGCTCGGTCGCTGGTCGACAATCCCGATCAGGTGGAAGTCAACGAGGTCCAGGGCGAGCAGACGACGGTGCTGGAGCTGCGGGTTGCCCCGGGCGATCTAGGCAAGGTGATCGGTAAGCAGGGGCGCACCGCTCGCGCGATGCGTACGCTGCTTACGGCGGCCGGAATGAAGCACCAGAAGCGCGCCGTCCTGGAGATCCTGGAGTAGGGGAGCCGATGAACCGTGGTGCAACAACTGGTGCGCGTTGGCAAGGTCGTCAAGCCGCACGGCATCCACGGTGAGCTTGTGGTGGCGCCGGAGGGCGACACGCTCGCCGGCCTCGAGGCCGGCACCCCGGTCCACCTGGACAGCGAGTCGGAAACCCGCCGTCTGCTCGCACTGCGCCCGCACCAGCGCCGGCTGCTGGTAACGCTCGAGGGTATTTGCGATCGCACCGCGGCGGAGCTTGTCCGCGGCGCACAGGTGATGGTGGATGCCGGCGAGCTAGCGCAACTGGGGGAGGGAGAGGTCTGGGTCGATGACCTGATCGGTTATCGGGCCTTGCTCCCGGATGGTGCCACGCTGGGTGTCGTGCGCGAGGTCTTGAGCGGCGGAGGCCGGGACTTGCTCGAGATCGAGATGCGCGAGGGCACGGCGCTGATCCCGATGGTGCGGGAGTGGCTGGTGGAAATCGATACGGAGAAGCGACGCATCGTGCTCGATCTGCCCGACGGGTTGGTCGACGCGTCTTGATCTCTGCAGAGAGGGTTTACGTGCGGTTCGATGTGATCACGATCTTCCCCGATATGTTCCCCGGCCCGGTGGGTGAGGGGGTCATCGGCAAAGCGATCGACCGCGGCCTGGTGCGGTTGTGCGTCCACGACCTACGACGCTGGGCCGATCCGCCCCACTACAAGGTCGACGACGAGCCGTTTGGTGGTGGTGCCGGTATGGTGTTCACCCCCCAGCCGGTGTTCGATGCGGTCGAGTCCGTGCGCCGGGAGCTGCAGCAGCAGGGGAGCCAACCCGGCCCCGTGGTGCTGATGTCGCCGCAGGGACGGCGCCTCTCGCACGGATCGGTGCAGCGGCTGGCGCAGACCGGGCAGATCACACTGATTTGTGGCCGCTACGAGGGCGTAGACGAGCGTATCCGCGCCCATCTGGTGGATGAGGAGATCAGCATCGGGGACTTCGTGCTCAGCGGTGGAGAGCTCCCGGCGATGGTCCTCATCGAGGCAGCCACACGGCTGCTACCCGAGGCGCTCGGTGACCCGGCCTCGGCACGCCAGGATTCCTTCGTCGAGGGTCTGCTCGATCATCCACACTACACCCGGCCGGCTGAGTTTCGCGGCTGGCAGGTGCCCGAGGTTCTGCGGTCCGGAAACCACGCTGCCATCCGCGCTTGGCGCCGCCGCGAGGCGCTGCGCAACACTTTCCGCAAACGCCCGGACCTGATCGATCTAGGGAGTCTCGATGATGAAGAGCGGGCGTTCTTGAAGAGGCTAGAGAAATGCGGGCCAGACAAAGACAAGGAAAGCGACCGCGACGCGGACGAGACTGCGCTAAAATAGAGGGCTGGCCTGCCGGAACTGACGGCCCGATCTCGACCCGCCGGCGCGAGGAGAAAACGAGCATGGACATACTAGAAGCAATCGAAGCCCCGTATCTGCGTGACGATCATCCCCAGTTTGCTCCGGGGGACACGATCCAGGTGCACCTGCGGGTGGTAGAGGGCAACAAGGAGCGTATCCAGGTTTTCGAGGGCGTGGTGATCGGCCGTCGTGGCAGCGGAGCCAACGCCACCTTCATGGTGCGGAAGATCTCGTACGGTACCGGTGTGGAACGCGTATTCCCGTTCCATTCACCCAACATCGATCACATCAAGGTGGTGCGCCGGGGTAAGGTGCGTCGCGCCAAGCTATATTACCTGCGCGACCTGCGCGGCAAGGCCGCTCGCATCAAGGAAAAGCGCACCGTCTGATCCCGCTAGGAAGGTACGGCGCTTGGAGCCCTTCGAGTCGGATCTTCGTGCACGGGGTGTGCGAACCATAGCGGGGATCGACGAGGTCGGCCGCGGGGCGCTCTTCGGCCCGGTGCTGGCGGCGGCAGTGGTGCTCGATCCCGAGCGGCCGGTCGAGGGTCTGCGCGACTCCAAGCAGCTGAGCGCAAAGCAGCGCGCGGTGCTGTTTCTAGAGCTCCAGGACAGGGCTCTGGACTGGGCCCTCGGGCTTGCCTCGGCAGCGGAGATCGACCGCATCAACATCCTGCGGGCCACCCGGCTGGCCATGCAGCGGGCCGTACGCGGGCTTCGAACCCGCCCCGATCACTTGCTGATCGATGCCCTCGAGCTCGACGAGCTCGATATCGCACAGACGGCGATCATCAAGGGCGATGCGCGTTGCTGTTCGATCGCAGCGGCCTCGATCGTTGCCAAATGCGCACGCGACGGGCTGATCAAGCAGTATGGAAAGCGAATCAGAGGCTACGGACTGAGACGCAACATGGGGTACGCGACCGCCGAGCACCGGGAAGCCATCATGCAGCTCGGCTTCAGCGAAATGCATCGGCGGAGCTTCCGGGTGCAAGGCACGCTGCCTTTCGAGGGATAGGAATGATCAACGAGCTGCGATCGAGCCTGGCCGCCGGCATCGGGCGGGCGGTCGAGCACATCACCGGGACAGTTCCGGAGCTGGTGTCGGTCGAGGATCCTCCACGTCCCGACATGGGAGACCTTGCCTGCCCGGTGGCGCTGCAGATGGCTCGCAAGCTCGGTCGTAATCCGCGCCAGCTGGGCCAGCAGATCGCCGATCACCTCAACCAGCATCCCATCGCCGGGGTACGCCGCTGGACGATCGCAGGGCCGGGGTTCTTGAACGCCTGGCTGGATCGGGGTGCGGCGCTGTTCGAGCTTATCGAGTCGGTGCGCGCAGGAGCGGTGGCGCCCAAACCCGTCAAGGTTCTGGTCGAGCACACCAGCATCAACCCCAACAAGGCGGCGCACATCGGCCACCTGCGCAATTCCTGCATGGGCGACACGCTGGCGCGGATCTTCCGGCACCAAGGCTACCCGGTGGAGGTGCACAACTACATCGACGACACCGGCGTGCAGGTGGCCGACGTGGTCATCGGATTCATCGATCTGCGCGGCATGTCGGCCGATGATGTGCGAGCCGTGCCGGAGCCTTTCGACTACTACTGCTGGGACCTGTACACCGAGGCGAGCGAGCGCCTGGCGCACGATGAACAGCTCGCCGAGCGCCGGCGGGTTGTCCTGCGCGCCCTGGAGGCAGAATCCGGTGTCGAGGCCGAGGTGGCCGAGGTCGTCGTCGATCGCATCGTGCGCAGGCACGTGCGCACGATGCGCCGGTTGGGCATCGAGTACGACCTACTGGTCAAGGAAGGCGACATCCTGGCGCTGGATCTGTGGGCGGAGGCCTTCGAGCGGCTCAAGCGCACCGACTCCGTGTACCAGGCCAACAAAGGCAAGCACGAGGGTTGCTGGATGCTGCACTTGAGCGGCACCGCCGGGTTCGAGGACCTCGAAGAAGCCGACAAGGTGCTGGTGCGCTCCAACGGCGTGGCCACGTACGTGGCCAAGGACATCGCCTACCATCTGTGGAAGTACGGGCTGCTCGAGCGCACATTCCGCTACGAGCGGGTCGGGGGCATCGAGCCGGCACCGGACGGACACGAGCACGAGGTTTGGGAGACCACGCACCAGGGCGGGCAGGAACAGTCGTTCGGGCATGCTGATCGGGCGGTCAGCGTCATTGACGTGCGGCAATCGTACTTGCAGTCGATCGTCGGTCGCGTCTTCTATCTCGTGGGTGAGCCGCAGGCGGGGAAGACGTTCACGCATTTCTCCTACGAGATGGTTGCGCTGTCGCCGGTCACCGCTCGGGCGCTGGGCATCCCGGTCGCCGACGACGACGAGCGTCAGTTTGTGGAGATGTCGGGCCGGCGCGGCTATGGCGTCAAGGCCGACGATCTGCTCGACGAGCTGGTGCGGCGGGCAACCGAGGAGGTCGGGCAACGAAACCCCGAGCTGTCGAACTCCGAACGCGAGCGCATCGGGCGCCAGATCGCGGTCGGAGCGGCGCGCTACTTTCTGCTCAAGTACGCGCGCAACACGGTGATCGTGTTCGATCTGGAGGCGGCGCTCAGCTTCGAGGGGGAGACCGGCCCGTACCTTCAGTATGCTGCAGTTCGAGCCAGCCACATCTTCAACAAGTTACGGGATCGAATCGACGTGGACGCCGCCGAACTGGTCGGCGGACTGCTCCGGGAAGTGGAGGATCCCGTCTATGGGGCGACGCGTGCAGGTGTTTGCGACAAGCTCGCGAACGACGACGGTCCTCTCTGGAACCTAGTGCTGGCGTTGGGGCGCCTGGAAGAGGTCATCGAGCAGGCGGTCGAATCGCTGGAGCTATCGCTGCTGGCCAAGTACGCCTTCGGTCTGGCGCAGCACTTCAATCGCTTCTACCACGGCTATCCGATCGTGCATGCCGAGGATGCCGACGATCGAGCCCTGCGCGTTCTGGTGGCCTACGCCTTCCAGAAGCAGCTCGCCACGGCGCTGGAGCTCCTCGGGATTCCCCTGCCGGATCGGATGTAGCGCGCGGGCAAGCCGCTTCACCGTCCCCGGCGCTCTTGTTGTGGGGCACGAAATGGCCGTGCTAGCATGAGCAATTCGGCCACCGTGGTCGTGTTCGGGGGCGCCGGCTTCCGTATCGCCAGCACCCGCTGCGGCCCTGCATCTTTTCCTCGGACGCTCATGAGGAGATCTCCATCGCGAATCCTTGGCGCCGTGGCGGTGCTGTATGCCGCCTCCGGCGCAGCGGCGGCCCACGAATCGCAGGCGGTGGTGCCGATCGTCGACGGTGCCGAGATCATGCGTGTGGCGGAGATCACCCCGGGGATGACCGGTACCGGATACACGGTAGTGCACGGCTCGGAGCCAGAGGCATTTCAGGTCGAGATCCTCGGGATCCTGCACGACGTGTTTCCCAAACACGACCTCATCGTGGCACGGCTGTCCGGGCTTGACCTGGAGCGCAGCGGCGTGATGGCAGGTATGAGCGGCAGCCCGGTGGTTATCGACGGGCGTGTGATCGGCGCGGTGGCCTATCGGCTCGTGAACTTCGGATACGAGGCGATCGCCGGGATCATCCCGATCGAGTCGATGTTGAGCGTCTTGGCAATGGAGGACGTGCGCGGCCGGCAGGTGGCCGCGGGGCCGGGCAACGCCACGGAGATCTTGCAGGCCGCCGCCGCGTATCTCACCGGGACGGTGCCCACAACCAAGCTGCGCCCCGTTGGCGGTGCTGGCATCGATGGCCTGCGGCCGATCGCAACGCCGATGACGTTCGCCGGGTTCCATCCCGAGATCATCGGCAAGCTGCGGCCACTGTTCGAGGACCTCGGCTGGGCACCGATGCTGGGCGGAACGGCGGCGACGGGCTCGGCGGTGACGGCCAACCTGGTGCCCGGCGGAGCGGTCGCCGTGCAGCTGATCCGAGGAGATATCAACGTTACCGCCTCGGGCACGGTGACCTATCGCGACGGGGACCGGATCCTGGCCTTCGGCCATCCCTTTCTGCAGGGGGGTGCGGTCGACTTTCCGATGGTGGCGGCGCAGGTCATCACCGTGCTCAAGAGCGCCA
>JACZXM010000038.1 GCA_022571615.1 Acidobacteriota bacterium
GGCGCTGCCTGTCGTTGTCCGCAACGGGAGCAACATCATGAACGGCTTCACTCTCTGGTTCACGGGGCTGCCCGGCTCCGGTAAGTCGACGCTATCGCAGGCGGTCGAAGCCGTGCTGCTGGAGCGCGGCATGAGGGTCGAGATCCTCGACGGCGACGAGGTCCGCACGAACCTGTCCAAGGGACTCGGGTTCTCCAAACAAGACCGCGACACCAATATCCGGCGCATCGGGTACGTCTGCAACCTGCTGAGCCGCAATGGCGTGGTAGCGATTTCGGCGGCAATCTCACCTTACCGGGAGATCCGAGACGAGCTGCGCGGCAAGATCACCAATTTCGTCGAGGTTTACACCGAGTGCTCGATCGACGAGCTATCGCGGCGCGATCCCAAGGGCCTGTACAAGAAGGCGCTCTGCGGCGAGATCAAGAACTTCACCGGCGTCTCCGATCCCTACGAGGCGCCCCACAACCCGGAGGTCATCTGCAACACCGAGACTGAGACACTCCAGCAAAGCCTCGACAAGATCGTCCGCAGCCTCGAGCTGATGAGCCTCATCCCGGCCGCCGAGCAGGATGACACCAGCCCTCAGGAAGAGGAAGCGATCCGCGAGCGATTGGCCGCGCTCGGCTACCTGTAGGAGGCTCTAGGAGGCCGTGGCTAAGCGCCTCTGTCTGGTCGGGCTCGACGGCGTTCCTGTTGGGCTGCTGACGCGGCTCGCCGAGTCCGGGGTCATGCCACGGGTCGCGGAGCGCATCGCCGCCGGTTCCCTGCGCGCGATGCGCGCATCGGTGCCCGAGATCTCGTCGGTGAGCTGGTCGAGCTTCATGACCGGCACGCAGCCGGGCGAGCACGGCATCTTCGGTTTCACCGACATCGACCCTGAGAGCTACGAGCTCACCTTCCCGAGCTTCTCGCAGTTGGCGGTTCCGACCCTCTGGGACCGGTTGGGCAAGCACGGTCTGGTCTCGGTGGTGTTGAATCAGCCGGCAACCTACCCGGCGCGCCGGATCCCCGGCGCCATCGTAAGTGGCTTCGTCGCCGTCGATCTGAGCCGTGCCGTGCAACCGCTCCATCACCTCGGCCCGCTGCGCCGGCTGGACTATCGCATCGACATCGACACCTTGCGCAGCCGGCGCAACCATGACTGGTTGTTCCGCGATCTGCACCGGACCCTGGATTCGCGGCGCCGGGCACTCTGGCATCTGTGGGATTTTGTCGAGTGGGACTTCCTCCAGGTCGTGATCACCGGAACCGATCGCCTGTACCACTACCTGTGGGATGCGCTCGAGGATCGGCATCACCCGCGGCATGAGCAGGCGCTCCAGTACCACAGCGCTGTCGATACCTTCGTCGGCGAGATCTTCGATCGCTTTGCGGCCGAGGATGCGGATGCCGAATCACGCTTTTGGATGCTGTCCGATCATGGATTCTGCGGCATCCGCCAGGAGGTTCAGCTCAACGCGTGGCTCAGAGCTGAGGGATACCTGAACCTACCAGAGGGCGGTACCGATGGGCTGCAGGCCATGGACGGCGACAGCACCGCGTTTGTCCTCGATCCGGGACGCATCTATGTCCACCGCGCCGACCGCTTCGCCCGCGGCCTGGTGCCGGCAGACAAGGTGCAGGAGCTCAAACGTGAGCTCGCCGACGGCCTTCGCGGGCTGCGGTATGATGGGGAGCCGATCGTCCGCGAGGTCTTCGACAGCGCGCAGATCTACCAGGGGCCACAGGCCTCGCGGGGGCCGGACCTGGTGGCGCTCTCCCACCCCGGTTTCGACCTCAAGGGATCGCCCACCTCGACGGAGACCTTCGGGCGAACCGACCTGGTCGGCATGCACACCTACGACGATGCCTTCTTACTGACACCCGATTCGATCGATGGCGATCTGTGGATCGGCGACCTGGCCGAAATTCTGATGCAGGAGCTCGTACCTTGAAGCACCGTCTGCCGCCGCCTTGGCAGCCCGCCATGCCCGGGCGCGCGACCCACGCCACTTCTGCCACGGGCTGCTGGGCCGTAATGACCGCGGCGCTGGTGGCGGGGTTGCTGCTGCCTGGCAGTGCCGAGGCCTATGTCGGCCCCGGTGCGGGCTTCGCGTTCATCAGCAGCTTTCTGGTCTTGTTCACGACGATGCTGGCGGTCGTCGCGTCGCTGCTGATCTGGCCGTTCCGGATGCTGTGGCGGGCCCTGACCCGCCGCACTCGGGCGGTGCCCAAGATCCGGCGGCTCATCCTCGTCGGCTTCGATGGTCAGGACCCACAGCTGACCGATCGCTTTCTGAGCCAGGGCAAGCTCCCAAACTTCGAGCGCTTGGCGAAGATGGGCTGCTACAAGCGGCTCAAGACCACCTTTCCGTCGATCTCGCCGGTCGCCTGGTCGTCTTTCTCGACCGGAAGCCATCCGGCCCGGCACAACATCTACGACTTCCTGGACCGCGACCGCCGCACCTACCTGCCGGTATTGTCCTCCACCAAGATCGGCTCGGTGGACCGCTTCCTTCGACTCGGCCCTTTCCAGATCCCGCTCGAGAAGCCACAGATCCGGCTCCTGCGTAAGTCCAAGCCGTTCTGGAGCATCCTGGGCGAGCACAACATCTGGAGCACCGTGCTGCGGGTGCCGATCACGTTCCCGCCGGATCGCTTCTACGGCGCCCAGCTGTCGGCCATGTGCGTGCCGGACCTGCTCGGCACCCAGGGCACGTTCCTGCTGTTCACCACCCGGCCAGCGCAGACCGGGTTCAAAGAGGGCGGCCTGCGCGTCCCGGTGACGATGCAGGGGGATCGTGTCGAGGGCGTACTGGAGGGCCCCGAGAACATGCTGCGCGTCGGTAGCCCGCCGCTACAGCTGCCGTTGGTGGTAGATCTGGACCGGAAGTCGCAGCGCGCGACCGTTACCTTGGGGCGAGAAACCGTGGAGCTGGCGCTGGGTGAGCTTTCCGACTGGGTGCCGCTGACCTTCAACGCCGTACCGGGGATCAAGGTGCGGGGCATCGCCCGCATCATGATGACCGAGATGAACGGCCACTTCTCGCTCTACATGACGCCGATCGCGCTCGATCCCGAGAAGCCGGCGATGCCGATCTCGCACCCGAACTACTACTCGGTCTACCTTTCCAAGCTGCAGGGCAAGTTCTCCACCCTCGGCCTCGCCGAGGACACCTGGGCCCTGAACGAGAAAGTCATCCAGGACGAAGACTTCTGGCGCCTGTCGATGGACATCGACGACGAGCGCCAGGAGATGTTCTGGTCGGCCCTGGAGCGGCTGCGCAAGGGATGCCTGGTGTGCGTGTTCGACGGCACCGACCGGATCCAGCACATGTACTGGCGCTATATCGACCCCGGACATCCAGCCGACGATGGCGCCCAGAGCGAGCACCGCGATGCTATCGAGCGTCTCTACATCAAGAACGACAAGCTGGTCGGCGAGCTGCTCGACCGCCTGCAGGAAGATGACCTGCTGATGGTGCTGTCGGACCACGGCTTCGCTTCCTTCCGGCGCGGCGTGAACCTCAACCGCTGGCTTCTGGACAACGGCTACCTGAGCCTCAAGGAGGGCGCCGACGGAGCCGTCGAGTGGCTGCGGGGTGTGGACTGGTCGCGCACCAAGGCCTATTGCCTCGGACTCTCGGGCATGTTCTTCAACATCAAGGGACGCGAGGAGCAGGGCATCGTCGAGCCCAGCGAGGTCGACGCCCTCAAGGCCCAGATCGGCGCCAAGCTGCGCGGCTTGCGCGACCAGGAGCACGACGAGGTCGCGATCGTCGAGGCGTTCGACACCTCCAAGCTGTACCAGGGTCCGTACCTGGAGAATGCCCCCGAGTTCGTGATCGGCTACAACCGCGGCTATCGCACCTCCTGGGACTGCGCCACGGGCGTCGTCGACGCGCCGCTGTTCGAGGACAACACCAAGGCGTGGAGTGGGGACCATTGCGTCGACCCACGGCTGGTGCCGGGGGTCATCTTCTGCAATCGACCCATCGACGCCGAGTCGCCGGCGCTCATCGACATCGCACCCACCGCGCTGCAGCAGTTCGGAATCACGCCGCCCAAGTACATGGACGGGGTTCCGTTGTTTGCCGACGAGCCGGGATCCTCGCGATGACGGCGCCGCGCGACGTCGAGCAAACGGCAGCTGGCGCCATGCACCCAGCGCCATGCATCGCGGCCCTACTCGCCGTCGCCGGCCTGGTGGCGTGCGGCGGGGCCCGAGCCGAGGGCGACCGCCGGGTGATCGTGCTGGGCATGGACGGTCTCGACTACACGCTGGTGCGCGAGCTGATCGATGCCGGGCGCTTGCCCAATTTCAAGCGCCTCGAGCAGTCCGGCGGTTTCTCCCCTCTGGAAACAGCGGCTTCGCCACAGAGTCCCGTGGCGTGGTCGAACTTCATCACCGGCCTGGATTCCGGAGGCCACGGCATTTTCGATTTCCTGCACCGTGACCTGTCCGATCCCTTGCCCTTCGGCATGCCCTACCAGGCCACCAGCAAGGCACCTCCCCGCGGGCGGATCCTGCGGTTTTCTGGCCTGCTTCCGCACTGGGAGGAGTCGGAGATGTCGGGCCGCAGCCTCGAGATCGGAGGATGGGTGCTGCCGCTATGGGGGGCCGAAGGCACCCAGCTGGCTCGACACGGCACACCGTTTTGGCAACGGCTCGAGGAGCACGGCATCCGCAGCTCGGTTCTCCGCATGCCGGCCAACTATCCCCCCGTCGGAGTAGCCCAGCGAGAGCTCTCCGGGATGGGCACACCGGATCTGCGCGGCACCTCGGGCAGCTTCACGTTCTACAGCACCGACCGCCGGCAGTTCCTCAAGCGCGATGTTACCGGCGGTGAGATTTATCCCGCCGACGTAGTGGACAACGTGTTCAACGGCACCATCTACGGCCCGGCTGACAACCCCGTGACCGCGGAACCGGACGACGAGCTGACGACCGAGTTCATCGTCTACCTGGATGCCGAGAACCCGGCCGCCAAGTTCGAAGTCGGGAGCACGCAGTTCATCCTGCGGCAGGGAGAATGGAGCGACTGGACGGCGGTCGAGTTCGAGCTCTTGCCGTGGGTGCAGTCGCTGCCCGGCATGGTGCGCTTCTACCTCAAATCGGTCCGGCCCCAGTTCGAGCTCTACATCACGCCGGTGCAGATCGACCCGCTGGAGCCTGCCATGCCGATCTCGGTGCCCGAGTCGTTTGCCACCGAGCTCGCCCGCTCCAGCGGCCGTTTCTATACCCAGGAAATGCCGGAGGACACCAAGGCCATCGTGCACGGTGTGTTCGACATCGACGACTTCCTGAGCCAGGCCCACATCACCGGGCAGGAGGTCATTCGCCAGTACCGACAAGTCCTTCGCGGCTGGAACGACGATTTCCTTTTCTATTACTTCGGCAACGCCGATCAGGTCTCGCACGTGCTGTGGGGATGGACGCTCGATCCCGGGCATCCCGCGCATGTGGCGGACTTGCACGAGCGTTATCGGGACGCGATTCCGCAGATCTACGAGGAGCTCGACGCGGTTATCGGCACCACCCTCGAGCACATCGAGCTGGACACCACGTTGATCGTCATGTCAGACCACGGGTTCACTAGCTGGCGCCGTGAGTTCCACCTCAACACCTGGCTGTATGAGCACGGCTACCTGCGCCTGGCGCGCGGCAATCGACTGCCGGTCAAGGAGTTCTTCCAGGGCGTCGCCTGGCCCCGCACGCGAGCTTACGGGCTCGGAATCAGCGGCCTGTACCTAAACCTCGAGGGACGCGAGCGCAACGGTGTGGTCAAACCGGGGGAACGCGACGCGCTATTGGAGCGCATCGAGCGCGAGTTGCTCGCCACGATCGATCCCGCCACCGGCATGCCCGCGATCACCAAGGTCTACATCCGCGAGCGAGATTTCCATGACCGCGGCCACATCGAGATCGGTCCGGACATCATCGTCGGCTACGCCAAGGGGACACGCGGTTCCGGCAACGACGCTCTCGGTGGGATCCCACAGGAGGTCATCGACGACAATCTCGACGATTGGAGCGGCGACCACATCATGGATCACCGGACAGTGCCCGGAATCTTGTTGAGCAACCGTCCGCTCGCCCGCCCGGCGACCTCCTTGCAGAACCTCGGCGCCGCGATCCTGGCCGAGTTCGGGATCGGTGGATTCCCGGACGGCAGCCAGCCGATCACGGTACAGGAGAACTAGCAGGCCGTGGTAGGTACTCCAATCCAAGGCGCCCCTCGACCGGACGCCCGGACCGACAATGGAGACAGGACAATGTTCGGAGGCAGTCGTATCAAGCTCGACAAGGATCTGCTCAGCCGAGTTAGGAAGTACGCCCGCATCGCCGGGTACTCCTCGGTCGAGGAATTCATCACCCACGCGCTCGAGAAGGAGCTTGCGGTCCTCGAGGATGCAGATTCCGAGGACGATATCCGCAAGAAGCTCCAGGGCCTCGGCTACATCTCGTAGCGCCAGGAAGAACTGATGGCGACCGTCAACAGCCTGCTCGGGGTGTTCTTCGACGCCCTGCTGTACCCGTTCCGGACACTGCACCCAATGGTCGGGTTGACCTTCGTGTCCGCGATCGCGGCGGTGCTGATGTTGCTGGGCTACAAGGCTACGTCCAACCAGCCTGCGGTCGAGGCCGTGAAGCGCAAGATCGCCGCCGGCCTGTTCGAGATCCGGCTGTTTAACGATGACGTGGTCGCCATCCTCCGGGCGCAGCGCTCGATCCTGCGCCACAACCTCACCTACATCGGTCTCAACCTGGTACCGATGCTTTTCATGCTGGTGCCTTTCGTACTAGTGGTCGCCCAGCTCCAATTCCACTACGGATACCGCGGGCTCGAGGTGGGGCAGCCAACCACCCTCCGCGTGACGGTTGCCGGCGCCACCACCGGCGAGGCGCCCGAGATCACGCTCGAGGTCCCCGCCGGTGTCCGCGTGGACAGCCCCCGGGTCTGGATACCGAGCTTGCAGGAGGCGGCGTGGCGGATCGTGGCGGAGACCCCCGGCGCCCATGAGCTCAGAGTTACGGTGGACGGCCAGATCTTCACCAAACGCCTCGTGGCTTCGGGTCGAATCGAGCGCCGCGCCCCCGAACGTCTCGCCGCGGGCTTCCTGAACCAGCTCCTCTACCCGGCCGAGCCGCCGTTGCCATCGGGTGCCGCGGTTACCGCGATTCGAGTCGACTACCCCAGTCGCGACGTTGGGCTGTTCGGCTTCGAGACCCACTGGCTGATCGTGTTCTTCATCCTCAGCGTCACCATCGCGTTCGCGCTCAAGGGCCGGTTCGGGGTCACCATCTGAGCCCCCACAGCTGCTTGTGCCACGGACTGCTAATCGTCCTCGAGTCCTTCCTGGATCCCTAGATTCTCCAGTGACCGATCGACCCGGAGCACGCTGAACACCACCGCCGCCATCACGGCCCCCAGCATCGGCCCGATCCAGTACACCCAGTGCGCCTCGAAGTGCCCGGAAGCGAGGGCCGGACCGAACGCCCGTGCGGGGTTGACCGCACCTCCGGTCAGCGGTCCGCCAACCAGGACGATCGCCGTCAGGGTGGCTCCGATCGAGAGGCCAGCCGAGCCGCGCAGGCCCCGCTCGTTGAACGCGACCTGGAGGACGACGAACACCAGCAGAAACGTCAGCACGGCCTCGATGAAGGCGCCGGTACCGGGTTGGACGCCGGACCCGAGCATCGGCGTTCCGAGGCGAACGGGCCCCCAGAGCTCGGCGCTGAACATCGCGGTCAGCGTCAACCCGGCAACGACCGCACCGAGCAACTGGGCTCCTACATAGGCCGCTGCCCGGCGCGGCCCGATCGCCCGGGCCAACACCGCAGCCAGCGTCACCGCCGGGTTCACGTGCCCCCCCGAAAGCCGCGCTGTGGCGACCACGACCGCAGCCAGCACCAGGCCGTGTGCGAGCGCCACGCCGACCGGGCCGATATCGCCACCACTGTACGCATCGGCGCAGATAACCGCGCTGCCGACAAACGTCAGGGCGAAGGTCCCGATGCCTTCAGCCAGAGCATCCCTTGCCAACTCGAGATTCATGCAGTGTGCTCCCGGTTTCCGCTCCGACCGCTAGCAGGCCGTGGTAGAAGTGTGTGGTGGGTCATGTCAGCGCGAGAGCGCCACATCGCTCATTGCCAGCGCCTCGCTCGTGCCGTCGGCGTAGACCGCGGTCGCGCCCTTGTTGGTGAGCACCAGCGCCGACCCGCGCCCTTGGTGCACGGACTTCAGCATGCCGGTATCGATAAGGTAAACCGCACCGTCGGCGCGGGCACGGATCCCCTCCAGCTGCGGCGTGTGACCGACGACAAAGCGGCCGATGCCGAGCGCCTCGAGCAACCCCGGAAGACGGCCCTCGAGCTCCGCGTCCGGCCACTGGGCCAGGCCGCGGAACCAGAGCGGTCCGCGCGCCGCGAGCAGGAACCAACCTGTGACTCTCAGCAAGGGCTCGAAGCGCTGGCGAGGATCGTCCACCGAGTCCAGATCGGCCGGCGGCAGCGCCGGCGGCTTCGTCACCCGTTCGGCCGGGGCCTGGAACCAATCGAGGCCTTCGGTTTCGATGGCCGCAGCGCGAATCATCTCGTGAATGTCGGCAAACGAGGTGATCCGGCCCCTCGCCCGCAGATAGGCACGGTATCGATCGTACGCCGCGAGCTCGGCCCCGATGCGCTCGTCGATCGCCTCCAGGCCCCAGCCCACCAGCTCCGGCGCCACACCGGCGTGCATGAACAAGATGCCATCGATGACCTTCATTCGTGGCAGCGAGCGAATCCACTTCCCGTAAACGCCCTCCGGACCCATCGCCCGCAGGTACTCGATCCGGCCGAGCGGTTGGTCCTTGCTCCAATTCTTCTGCACCTGGTGCTTCTGGGGCCGCGTGGCGCGTCGCCACGGCCCGGTCTCGGCCAGATACACCTGGGCGTACTCCTTGAACGCCTCCTCCTGTAAGTGGCGCTGGTCCGGTTCGGCGAACGTGGCCAGGATCTCGGGCGTCACCTCACCCTGGCGCAGCTCGCCCACAAAGTTCAGGATCTCATGGTTGCCGAGCAGGACGACGACCTCGCCGCCGCTGGCAGCGGCCTCGCCCTGCAGGCGCATCAGCAGATCCATCACGGCGCGCACGTCGTCGCCTTTATCGGTGAAATCCCCGGTCTGCACCAGCGTCGTCTCGCCCCCCGACCAGGCAAGATCCTCGCCCAGCAGTCCAACCTGTTGCAGCACCCGCACGAACGTCTCGTAGTCGCCGTGCACATCGCCAACGGCGACGATCCGCCGGCCTGGCTGTGCCGCTTGCCCTTGCACCACGGTCAAAGCGCAAGCGCCCAGCGCCAGCACCGCGACCCGTACTAACGTGAAGACTGGAGACCTGTGTGGAGAACGGGGCAGGAAAAGACGCATGCGGAAGTCTTCCTCTCTCGGCAGTGACATCAAAGAGGCGGTGTTGCGACCCACGACACCTAGCAGGCCGTGGTAGAAGTGTGATGGGTCTGGTTACACCGCCAAGGGCGCAGATGCAAGGCGCCACGACGTCGGCGATGCCTACGCGCATCGTCAAGGAGGGGCAACGCCGCAGATGCGCCCTTGGCGGCGTGACCCTTCGGGCAAGTGGCCGCTGGCAGGACATGGTAACTCGACCAGCGAGCCTCGCTCCAGACCGCTGAGCAGCGGCGACGGGCCGCTGGCGGGGCCGCGGCGCTCGTGCCGCAGCCGCAGCCGGTAAAATGGGCGCCGGTTCGATTGGAGCAGCGAGCAAGGACACACATGATCCGTATCCGGGACCTGGTGAAGACGTACGGCGCACACCGCGCGGTCGACGGGTTGTCGCTAACGGTGGCGGCCGGGGAGATCCTCGGCCTCGTGGGTCCCAACGGCGCCGGCAAGACGACGACGCTGCGGTGCCTGGCGGGGATCATCCCCCCCACTACGGGGACCATCAGCATCGGCGGCCACGACATCGCTCGTGAGCCGGTGCAGGCACGCCAGCTACTAGCGTTCGTTGCCGACGAGCCGCACCTGTTCGAGCACCTCACGGTGCACGATCACCTGGCGCTGTTCTCGCGTCTGTACGGCGTTGCCGACGGTGCCGAGCACGGCGAGCGATTGCTGCGGGAAGCCCACCTGTGGGAGCGGCGCCACGCGTTCCCCGGCGAGCTTTCGCGCGGCATGAAACAGAAGCTGATTCTGTCGTGCGCCTTGCTGCACTCCCCCTCGGTGCTGGTACTGGACGAGCCCTTGACGGGTCTGGATCCGGCCGCCATGCGCCGCACCAAGCGCACGATCGTGCAGGTCGCCAGCGCCGGTGCCGCGGTCATCGTGTCCTCGCACATGCTGCAGCTGGTGGAGGAGATCTGCGGCCGCGTGTGCATTATCAACCAGGGCATCAAGGCGGTCGAAGGAACGCTCGCGCAGATCCGCGCCGCGGTGCCCGAGCTCAGCGCCAACGCCGGGCTCGAGGAGATCTTCTTACGGGTAACCGGGCAGGACGAGGAACCGTGAGCCCGGCTCTGTTGTACCTGCTGGTGCGATCCGCTCGCGGCCGCGTGTTGCGAGCAGCTCGCCGGCTGCGCGAGCCGCGATACCTGATCGGCTTCTTGATTGGCGGCGGATGGATCGCGTTCTGGTTTTCCAGGCTAATCTTCGGTCGATTCAACGGCGAGATCCAGTTCGGGATTCCGCAGCAGCTTCTCGAAAGCCTTTCCGCCGGGATCGTAGACGCGCTACAGCTTGCCTTGTGCGGCGTCATCGCTTTGATCTTGACGTTGTGGTGGCTGGCGCCGTTCGGCAAAAAGGCGCTCGAGTTCAACGAAGCAGAGCTGCACCTGCTGCTGCCGGCACCGATTCCGCGCCGCCGATTGATCCAGTACGGCATTTTGCGGAGTCAATCCGGGATCCTGGTCGGAGCCCTCGTGATGACCTTCTTTTCTGGCCTGCACGGCGCGATGCCCCTGCTGCGTATGTACGCCGGTATTTGGGTATTGCTCACCCTGTGGGACCTACATAGCAAGGCCCGTGCCCTGTGGCTGGCCCGACTCGACGAGCTATCCCGGGGGCGCGCTTGGCGCCGGCGCCTGTTGCTGTGGTCGGCCCTCGGGGTGTTCTGGCTTCTCCTGCTGGTGGCCGTGACACAGGTTACCGCTGCCATCCTCGCCACGCCGGCGGCCATGAGCCCACCCGAAAACGCCGAATTCTTGACTTGGGTGCAGAACACCTTGGCCGTTCAGGGCGAGGCGGCCTGGAACAGCATGCTGGGCTGGTTGCTCACACCGTTGATCTGGCTCACCGCGCCACTGTTCGTGGGCTTCCGGAGCGATCTCGTGCCGGCAGCCGCGGCCGCGCTGTGGCTGCCGGCGCTGGCGGCGCTTCTTTTGCACAACGAGTGGGTGGTGCGCTCACAGGTCCGGTTCGAGGAGGCGGCGCTGGAGCGCGCCCGGCGGGCGAGCCGCAAGGCCGAGCCCGCCGCTCGTTTCTGGCGGCACGGCACCCGCGGCCGCTCGCTCACCCCGTTCTCTCTGGCTCCGGGCGGTTGGCCCGAGCTCGCCGTCATCTGGGCCAACCTGATGCTGATCCATCGCCTGCCGCTGCGCTGGATCATCTGGGGCGGCGCCGGGGGCGTGCTCACGCTACTGGTTCTGGCGGCGGCGGTGGCGCTGCCGACCTGGGCGTTCGGCATCATGCAGGTCGCCGGCGCCCTTTGCCTCGTGGTGCCGCCGTTGTTTGCCGGGCGCTCCATGCGCAACGACCTGAGGACCAATCTACTGAAGGTCGAGCTGATTCGACCTTGGCCGATCCGCGGCTGGCGGTTTTTCCTGGCGCAAGTTTCGGCCCCGGTGCTGCTGATCATGTTGCAAGTGGCGG
>JACZXM010000494.1 GCA_022571615.1 Acidobacteriota bacterium
CGATCACATCGACAGCGGCGACCCGGCGAGCCTGCACAAGACCTACACCTACGAGCTTTTCACCGGGGACAACGGCCGCGTGGCCAGCGGCCAGTGGACCGGTCGCAGCGTGGATGACCACCCGGACTTCGCCTGGGTGCCCTACGCCAACGACAGGGGCCGCTTCGGCAGCAGCGAGAACCCCCACATCGATCCCGATCTCCTCGATTCGAGGTATCGCAACCGGTGCCGATGACACAAACGCGCGCAAGGCGACCCAGGCCAGAACCAGACCGGCGATTCCACCGCCAAGCCCGAGCAGGATGCTCTCGGTGAGGTAGAAACGCGCCACATCGGCGCGCCCTGCACCAAGAGCCGCACGCAGCGTCACCTCGCGCTGTCTCGTTTCCGCCCGCACCAGAAACAGATTGGCAACATTGGCGCAGGCAGTCAGTAGCACGACGGCCACGGCGCCGAGCACGATCCACAGCGCCTGCTGGATGTCCCCGACGATCATCGAGCGCAGTGAGCTCAGGTTGGGCGCGAACCGAGCCTGTTCGAGCAGGGAAGTGGGCAGGTCGTCCGGAAACTCCTCGCCGAACCGGGCGACCAGCGACGCCATGTCATCGTGGGCACTCTGATGGGTGGCGCCGTCGGCGAGACGCCCGATTCCGAGGTAGGAGAAATTCCCGACGGGCGCGTCCGCCGGATCGATCACGAACGGTCGCCACACACGCGTTTCGTTGTCCGGAAAGCGGAAGGACTCCGGCAATACGCCGACGATGCGTCGCATGACGCCATCCAGCTCGACCATCGTGCCGACGACCGACGGGTCGGCGCCATAGCGACGGCTCCAGAGCGCATGGCTGAGCAGCGACACCGGCGCGGCCCCCGGCTCGGCATCCCCCTGTACGAAGAGCCGGCCGATCGACGGCGTGACTCGCAGGACATCGAGCAGCGACGGGGTGATCCTTGCACCTGCGACCTGCTCGGGATCGCCATCCCCGACCAGGTTGATTTGCTCCTCGTTGAACATGCCGATGGCTTCGAACGAGCGCTGGTTGTCGCGCACGAACAGGTAGACGCCTTCCGAGAAGGGGATCTCCGGGTAACCGATTCCCGGTGCCTCGAACAAAACCACCAGCAGGCGATCGGGCTCAGGATACGGCAGCGGCTTGATGAGAACACCGTTGACGATGCTGAAAATAGCCGTGCTGGCGCCGATGCCGAGCGCCAGGGTTATCACCGAAACGGCGGTGAACATGGGGCTACGCCGGAGGCTGCGCAGCGCGAGTCGAATATCAGCAAGCAGACGATTCACGGTTAGCTCCTCTTTCCAGATCCAAAGCGCGTCGAGGTGCGACCATAGCGCCCGCATCAGCAGCCGGCGCGGACTGGCGCCTTGACCCGCGGCGGCCTGGCTCCAGGCATACACCAGCTCCGCTTCCCATTCCCGGCGCCAGTTCGCCCGCCGCGAGCGCGGAACCCAACGGCTGGCGCTGCTCAGCAGGCGCCGAACCGCGGGTGGCAGCGGCAGCCGGCGGTAGCGGCTCGGTGCGTTGTTCGTCATGATGGTCCAGTGGCTCCTCAGGCGTCGGCAGTTTTCTTGCCAGGAACCGGAAACAAGTTTCCCAGTCGCGGATACCGGGACAGGGCGGCACCAAGCGCCTCCAGCCCGGGCGCAGTGAGCTCGTAGTACCGACGTGGCGGACGACCGTCTCGGCTGGCCTCCTGCTTGTCTTCCCAGTGCCCGACGAGGTAGCCGCGCGACTCCAGCCGCCTCAGGATCGGGTACACGGTGCCGTCCGGTAGGCCCGTGGCGTCCATGATGTCGAATCCATAGCGGTGACCCTGGGAGATCGCCGCCAAAGCGATCGCGGTGGGATAGGTGAGGGTGATGCGTCTTGCCATGTCCGTACCTACGGCTATATAGGATTCTAGGTTTCACAATAGAATTCTATATAGTGCCGGCAGGGTCAAGTTTCGCCGGGCGGCGGTACCAGACCCATCACACTTCTGCCACGGGCTGCTAGACGTCGAGTCCGATCGAGCGCATTAGGTCGAGCGCGTTGCTCTTGCTGACGACGCCCTGACGCAGGCAGTAATCGAACCGGATCTGACCGTCTTCGAGGTGATCTACGAAGTGGACGTTGCGCGCCCCGGGCAGCTCATCGACGATCTCGCTGATTGCCAGGTCGTGGGTGGTGACCAGGCCGACAGCGCCGCTCGCGAGCAGACTACCGATGACGGCGCGGGCGCCGATGCGCCGGTCGTGCGAGTTGGTGGTGTTGAGGATTTCCTCGAGCAAGAACAGCACCGGTTGATCCTGCGCCAGCTCAACGAGCTGGTGGAACCGTTCGATCTCAGCATAGAAGCCGGACGTGCCGCGAAGCAGAGAATCTTGGACGCGAAGA
>JACZXM010000495.1 GCA_022571615.1 Acidobacteriota bacterium
AACTGGCGAGAAGCAAGGTCCACGTCCTTTATCCGCAAACGAAGCGTTTCCAGCAATCGCAGACCTGAGCCGTAGAGGAGAACAGCCACGAGCCGTGGGGTTCCGTCGAGCCGCGACAGCACTGCTCGCACCTCTTCGCGGGTCAGCACCACGGGTATCCGCCGCCGAGTCTGGGCACTCACGACGTGTTGGATGTCACCCAGGTCGAGCCTGAGCACCCGACGGTAGAGAAACAGCAGGGCCGCGCGCGCCTGATTCTGCGTGGACGGACTGACACCGCGCACGGTAGCGAGGTGGCTGAGGAACTGCTCGATTTCCGCCGCACCGAGATGCTTCGGGTGGCGTGTACCGTGGAAGACGATGAACCGACGGATCCATCCCACGTAGGCTGCCTCGGTCCGGCGACTCATGTGCCGAACGCGAATTGCGAGACGCACTCGGTCAAGGAGCCGTGGTCGGCCGGCGAGACTTGGAGTGCTGGCTTGGCGCATGCGTCGCTGTCCTGCCTGTTGGAGACGGCCACGGCGCGCAGGCTTCCGGATCGTCAATCAATGCGACCAGGCTGCGGGTCCGCGGGCGCCTCGAGTAGCTGCCCGGTGCAGCCCCGCAGCTACGTTGCGATGCTGAGCCAGCGCGCCAGGGCGCGGACGCCGCTGTGCGAAAAGTACTTCTTGTATGCAGTTATTGACGAGAAGCTGCCTGTGCTGCCTGATGTCGGCGAGTTCATCGGCAGCTTGGAGGAGACCGCTGGCGTGGTGGATCGAGCCCGCCCGAGCTGCCCCGCAGCCGCAACCGGTCCCCATTCGTGCGGGTTAGACTACCGCGCCGCGCGAACTTTTCCCCCACCAGCAACGCGCACGAAGCCTGGGAATCGGGTTTCGCCCCCCTCACGGTCGGGGCGCGGCGACATCGGGCGCGTCAAGAGAACGCATCAGATATGCGGAGGTCGTCGTGCCAACGGTTCACTCCCCAGACCTACCCTGCACGAGACCCGTTTGGAACCCTGCGCTCCGGCTGGGCAAGGACTGGAAGAAGACCGTCCGGATACCCGATGTCAAACAGCATCCCCTCTGATACCTGGCCCATCATTCTTCTGGGTTTCAGATTGACTACGAAGAGCGCCTGAACTCCTTCAAGCTCCTTGGGCACCTTTCTCTCCTTCTTAATGGCAGCGAGGATCTGCCGAGAGTGGTCCCCGAAATCCACAAGCAGCTTCATCAACTTGTTGGAACCTTCCATGTCCTCCACTGACTGAATAGTTCCAACGCGGATGTCGAGTTTCTCCAAGTCCTCTACTTCAACCAATGGCTTGATATCTGCGGGCTTGAATTGATCCTCTGTCATCTTCCCTCCTGATCGTAGCTGGATAGCTGATCAGTATTATTCAACTGATCCATCCAGCAGCCCCCGGGACCATATGCCGGTGTGGAATCATTCTCGTTCTGCCAATCGTGTTGAGTACCGTCACGCTCTCTTGGCCTTTTCTGCGATGATCACCTGGCTCTGCACGCCGAGGGCACAAGCGTGCTGCTGTTCGAGCCCTCCGGCACCGAACACACCGGCAACACGATCAGCGAACGGACGGTGACCGATCAGGAGTGGATCTGACCTTCAACGAGGCCCGGCGAAGCGGACGAGTGTTCTGCAGCGTCAGCGCCCCTCGAGCTCCGGCACGGTGGTCGGCGCAACCCGATGCCGGGTGGCCTGCTCGTAAGAGTAGGCAAGCTCGATGAGCCGCGGCTCCGACCACGCCTGGGCCAGGAACGTGATGCCCACCGGAAGACCCGGGTAGCCCTCCCCGACCAGGCCCATCGGCACCGTAATTGCCGGGAATCCGGTGTGCGGTGAGAGGTCCTGGGAGTTGTCGCCGGCCGGCGACAGCAGGTCGCCGATGAGCCGCGGAGGGTTGCTCCAGGTCGGATACACCAGCGCATCGAGATCGTTTTCGGCGAGCACGCGACGCACGCCCTCGGCGAGCCGGCGGCCGTTTTCCCAGGCGCGCTGGCAGCTCTCGTCCTGCTCGGGGGGATCCGAGAAACCCTGGAAGTAGCGCAGCGAGTTGCGGATCGAGGGGTGGGTCTTGCCCGAGGCGATGATCTGCTCGAGGGTTCGCACCGCGGGGTCGGGGAGGGTGGCGAGGTAGCGCTCGATGTCGTAGCGAAATCGACTGCACCAGAAGTCGTCACCGGGGATCTCGTCGAGCTCGACGATGAGAACATCGAGTGTCTGTGCACCGGCCGCGCGCAGGTCCAAAAGCGCCTGCTCGAAACTTGCGTTCACCTCCGGATCGGTGGTCTCGGTTTCCGAGAGCTGGCGCACGACACCGAGGCGAGCTCCCTGGAGCTTCCCGGCGACGAGGTGGTGGAGATAGCTCGTGACGCGGTGCTCGTC
>JACZXM010000496.1 GCA_022571615.1 Acidobacteriota bacterium
CGACGGTTCCTGCGTTGGCGTACTCGACGGATTTGGCGACACGGACGGCGGCCTCTACATCGACCTGCATGACTGGCACCGTGACGACTGGGCCCATGTCCTGGTGCGGGCGCGTACGTACGGCGACATCGATCACATGGTGGTTGGA
Organism: Acidobacteriota bacterium; assembly: GCA_022571615.1. Taxonomy (GTDB): domain Bacteria; phylum Acidobacteriota; class UBA890; order UBA890; family WLXD01; genus JACZXM01. The sequence continues at coordinate 149 of JACZXM010000496.1, forward strand.
TTCAACCTACGCGAGGGTGCTGGGACGGCCACCGATACTCCTCGGCCATTCCGCTCTCGTGGCGACGAGGTCCATGTCATCAACGACGGCTTGGTGCAAACCTACCTGATGCGGGCCGATTGGTCGGGGGGAGAATGGGAGGGTCCGTGGCAGCAGCTCTACCTCTGGATCGGTGCCGATGAGCCGGCCAGCATCGATGTCCTGTCGGTGAGCCTGATCTCGAAGGAGGGTATCTTCGCCGACGCACCCGTGGGGGTGAGCTCAGTGGCCCGTTACGAGGCCTATCGGCGCACCCTCTACACCCACGCGCCAGGCCGGCTCGAGTACCGGGTGAAGGTGCCCGAAGCCGCCCGCCTCGACGTGGGGCTCGGGGTGCTCCGCGACGACGCCCCGGTGACCTTCCGGATCGCGGCGAGTGGAGCGGGCGGCGAGGTTGAGAGCCTGCTCGAGGAGACCTACGCCGATAATGAGCGCTTGGCGCAGCGCTCTGTTGATCTGTCCCGCTTCGCAGGGCGAACGGTGACGCTGGTGCTGGAGGCGGACGCCGAGAAAGCCGGCACGGTAGCCCTGTGGGCCGCACCGACGCTGACCGGCGTGCGCGCCACCCAGAAGCCAAACATCATCTTCTACGTGATCGACGGCGGTGGTGCCGATTTCATGAGCGTCTATGGCTACAACCGCCGAACGACGCCCAACCTCGAGCGCATAGCCGCCGAGGGCGCTGTCTTCGAATACGCACACAGCAACTCTGCGTGGACCAGGCCCTCCACAGCGTCGTTTATGACCTCACTGCAGCACAGCGTGCTGGGGGGCTTTCGCAACTGGCAAGAGCCGCTCCCGGACAGCGTCGTGACGATGGCGCAACGCCTCCATCGCGCGGGGTACCAGACGGCAGTCTTCACAACGAACCCGAACGCAGGAAGTCTGAGCGACCTCCAACGTGGCGTCGACGTTTTCCGGGATTGGGGAATGGAGGAGCACTCGATCTCGTCCGTGGAGTTGCACCGAAATTTTTGGGATTGGCGAGCCGATTATCCGGGCGCGCCATATTGGGTCCACTTCCAAACCACCGATGTGCACGAGATACACCGGCCCGTGGCACCATTCGCCGGGCTCTTCGTGCAGCCGAAAGCGCGGGACAGTCTCTATGGCGTGTCGGACCGGAGCTGGGAGGAGTGCGACTTCGAAGAGTGGGGGGTGTCTATCTCCGGCTTCATGCGACAATGTCTGGAATTGTTGGGCGTCGATCCCGTTTGGTATTTCGATACGCAACGCGGTCTGTATGACGAGACGATGGCCCATCAGGACTACCAGCTCGGACGGTTGGTCGAGCGGCTGAAGGCCGAAGGGGAATGGGAGAACACGCTGCTCATCATCGCGTCCGATCATGGCCACCCGGCCGGAAGCTACAGCCGTTTCGGGCGGGGACTGTTCGATCCGCCACCGCCGGACTGGGAAGGTGCCCTCGCCGATTCGTACCGCACTCGGATTCCCCTCATCTTCGTGTGGCCGGGCCATATTGCGCCCGACCAACGGTTCTCCCAGCGCGTGTCGATGATCGACATGTTGCCCACCATTCTCGACTTGGTCGATCTACCGCTCCCGGAGGTGATGCAAGGTCAGTCGTTGGTACCACTCCTTTTCGGCACCGACGGTTGGGAAGAGCGTCCGGTGATTCTGGAACAGTTACAGAACGACCTCGTGACCGGGGAGTTCACGGGCCACATCGAGATGATTGACGGACGCTGGGCCGCGTCACTCGAGATCTGGCCGGAGCGGGCAGAAGACGATCCGCCGGTTCAGCCGTCGGGTTACCAGCGGGCCGCGCGACCCCACGTGCCCGACACGCCAAGGCTCCTGTTGTACGACCTTCGATCCGATCCCTTCACGCTCGCGAACGTGAACGACCAATATCCTGAGCTCGTCGAGAAATACACCAGGCTCCTCGAGGCGCAGTGGGATGCCCACCAGGTGCTTCGTCAACTTGTCGGCGGGAGCACGGCAGAGGTCGCGCTGACGCCGGAGCAGCTCGAAACGTTGCGGGCGCTGGGGTACATCCAGTGAACGGAGAGGATGCAGGATCGCAACGGTGCTCCTTTATAAAGAAGAGTAGAGGTGTCATGCAGCGTTCGATCTCTCGGCCGCTAAGCGGCCGCCGTATTTTGCCGTGCGGGACCCTGCTGTTGCTGCTGTGCTTCGGCTGCGGCGGCCCCGCGCCCCTCACCGTCGACATGCCCCTCCAC
>JACZXM010000039.1 GCA_022571615.1 Acidobacteriota bacterium
CTCACCTCTTCCGCGGGCGATGCCGCCTGCCCGCTGCAGCGGGTGGGCGACGCCGCGCGACGGTCGATCGCCTGACACGCCGGCGGCGAAAGTGGCGGAATTGGCAGACGCGCTGGCCTTAGGAGCCAGTGGGCTAACGCCCGTGGGGGTTCGAGTCCCCCCTTTCGCATGCTTTCTTGGTCGACCCTTAGTACTCCAATCCATAATTACGGTGGTGTTTGCGGCACCGTAATTATGGATTGGAGTACTTTGGTCGCTGCGACCGTGTTGCATCGCGACCCCGCCGCACGAGAGACAACCCGATGACAGACACCGGTTCCGCTCACCAGGTCCGCTACTCACAGGATGGCGTACGCCACACTCTCGAGATCGTCGTCCCCCCAGAGGCCATGGCGGAGAGGGTCGAACGGGTGGCAACCGCCTATCGTGGCCGCATCCGCCTGCCCGGTTTCCGCAAGGGGAAGGCGCCGTTGAACATGGTGCGCCAGCAATTCGGCGGGGAGATCCGGCAGCGCGTGCTTGATCAAGCCATACCCGAGTACGTGTCGCGCGAGCTGGAAGCTCGCAATCTCGAGCCGCTGGCTTCTCCGCAGCTCTCCGACGTCGATTACTCGCCCGGCGGAGCGCTTGGCTTCACCGTGCAGTTCGACACCGCCCCCGAGGTCGTGGTGGGCGAGACCGAGTTCGCGGCCCGGCGCCGCAAGGTCGACGTGACCGAGGAGATCATCGACGCCGCGCTCGGTGACCTGCGGGAGCGGGCCGCCCGGCTCGTGCCGGTGGAGGATGGCGTGGTGGAGTCGGGGACCTATGCGCGCTGCCAGATCTCGCTGCTACCCAAGGATGGCAAGGGCAAGCGGCTGGCAGAGGAAGACCGCTTCGTACATGTTGGCAACGAGAAAGCGATCCCCGGTCTCAACGACCAGATCGACGGGCTTGGAGTCGGCGAGCAGCGAGAGTTCATCACCCGCCTCGCCGACGGCTATCCCAACGCGATCCTCGCCGGCAAGGAAGTGCTGTGCCGAGTCACGGTGCAAGAGCTCAAACGGCGACACTTGCCCGATCTCGATGACGATCTCGCCAAGGAATTCGCCTTCGATGATCTCCAGGCCCTGCGCGCCCATACCGCCGAAAATCTGGCCGAACATCTCGAGCGCGAGGCGGATCGTGATGTCGAGCGCCAGTTGCTCGAACAGTTGCGCGCGAACAATCCGGTGCAGGTTCCGTCGACGCTCATCGAGCAACGCATTGACGAGATCGCCCGGCGCTTCGCCGTTGATCTCGACGACCGGGGCATCGACGTGCGCAACGCCGTGGATTGGAACGCGTTTCGAGCCGAACACCAGACCCGAGCCGAGCAGTTGATCGCCGATGAGTTGCTGCTCGACCGGCTCGCCGACGATAACGGTCTGAAGGTCGACGACGAGGCCGTTCAGGGCGAGATCCGGCGCCAAGCGGAGAGCAGCGAGGGTGGAAACGCGCGGACGATGATGTCCTTGACTCAGCAGATGCGGAAGGACGGGTCCTTCGAGGGCTTGCGGCGCACAATGCGGCGACGTTTGGCTTTGGATCACCTCAGGGCCCGTGCTACGATCGAAATTGAAGGCGGCGAGCAAATCACCAGTGATAGCGGGGATTTCAACTGAGTCTCCGACCCTGGCAACGCCGCCGTTTTCGTTGAGTCGACGGTCCGAACGGAAGGGCGTGTTCATCTCCCCCCGGCGGGCATAGCGAGCGGAGTCCGTCATGCCTTTGGTACCCATGGTCGTGGAACAGACCGCCAGGGGAGAACGGGCCTACGATATCTACTCGCGGCTGCTGAAAGACCACATCATCTTCATCGGCTCACCGATCGACGACACCATCGCGAACCTGGTCATCGCCCAGTTGCTGTACCTCGAAGCCGAGGACCCCGAGCGCGATATCTCGCTCTACATCAACAGTCCCGGCGGGTCGGTGACCGACGGTTTGGCGATTCTCGATACCATGCAGTTCATCCGCCCCGACGTGTCGACGATCTGTCTCGGTCAGGCCATGAGCATGAGTGCCGTTCTACTGGCAGCCGGTGCTGCGGGGAAACGGTTCGGACTGCCCAACTCGCGGATCATGATCCACCAGCCATCGGGCGGATTCCACGGCACCGCGTCGGACATTGAGATTCACGCGAGAGAGATCCTGCGGCTGCGCAAGATGCTCATCAAGATGCTCGCCGGCTGGACCGGTCAATCCGAGCAACGCATTGCGGATGACGCCGACCGGGACTTCGTGCTCATCGCCGAGGAGGCGGTCGAGTACGGTCTGATAGACAAGGTGATCGACAAGAAGAACCGGGGCTAACGTTCACCAACACTCGACATACGGCGCGACACAGGGGCCTGCGCTAGCGGCGTCAAAGGAGCCGACATGAGCCGGAACAGCTCGAGCAACTCTTCGCTCCGCTGCTCGTTTTGCAGCAAGAGCCAGAGCGAAGTACGCAAGCTCATCGCGGGCCCCAACGTCTACATCTGCGACGAGTGCATCGAGATCTGCACCGACATTATCGCCGAGGAGCGTGATCTAGAGGAACGCAGCGATCTCGTCGAGCTGCCCAAGCCGGCCGAGATCAAAGGCTTTCTCGACCAGTACGTCGTGGGGCAGAGCTCCGCCAAGAAGAAGCTGGCGGTGGCAGTCTACAACCACTACAAGCGGTCCGATCTACTGGACCGGCGTTCCGGCCCCGACGAGGTCGAGCTGTCCAAGAGCAATATCCTGCTTATAGGACCCACTGGCACCGGGAAGACCTTGCTGGCGCAAACGCTGGCGCGGTTCCTGAAGGTTCCGTTCACCATCGCCGACGCGACGACGCTGACCGAGGCCGGATACGTTGGCGAGGACGTCGAGAACATTGTTCTGAAGCTCTTTCAGGCGTCTGGCTACGACAAGGAAAAGACCGAGCGCGGAATCATCTATATCGACGAGATCGACAAGATCGCGCGCAAGGACGAGAACCCGTCGATCACCCGCGACGTCTCCGGAGAGGGTGTGCAGCAGGCGCTGCTCAAGATCCTCGAGGGTGTGCAGGCCAACGTTCCTCCACAGGGGGGCCGCAAACACCCGCACCAGGAATTCTTCCAGATCGACACCACCAATGTGTTGTTCATCGTCGGTGGAGCGTTCGTCGGGCTGGACCGGATAATCAGCCAGCGCCTGGGCAGGCAGGCGATGGGATTCACCGCCTCGATTCAAAAAGACATCCACAACGAGCAGAACCTGCTCGCACAGGTGCAGCCAAGCGATCTCATCCGCTATGGGTTGATTCCGGAGTTCGTCGGCCGGCTGCCGGTTCTCGGGAACCTCGACGAGCTGAGCAAGGACGATCTCGTCACCATCCTCACCGAGCCCAAGAACGCGCTGGTCAAACAGTACGACAAGCTGTTCGACCTCGAGGGCGTGGTGCTGACCTTCACCGATGACGCCCTGGTGGCGATCGCAGAGGCAGCCGTAGATCGCGGCATCGGCGCCCGCGGGCTGCGGGCCATCATGGAAGACTTCATGCTCGAGATCATGTACCGCCTGCCCAGCGAGACCGCCGTCGAGGAATGCGTGATCTCGCGCGAGGTCGTCGAGAACAAGGTCGACCCGATCGCGGTGATGAAGAAGGCCGGATAGGATCGTCGGCCGGCCCGGACCCGACGCGCCCCTGTCCGTACCGCAAGCTCGGATTCGGTTTGCGGGACCCTCTCACGACCGTGTAACCTCTTATCGATATGGGGAGCGGCAGGGTGCAGTAGCTTGCAGCCTCAATAGGCCCTTCGTTCCCTTGGTACTCCAACTGGAGTACACGCCGGCACGAACAGACAGCCGTGCCCACCCGTCGCGCCACTGCGACTCGATCCTTCGGAGCACCCGCAACCGATGGCCAAACAGTTCTCAGACGAATACCAGACGCTGCCGCTGTTGCCGCTGCGCGACGTCGTCATCTTCCCTGGAATGATGATGCCGTTCGTCGTCGGCCGCTCCCGATCGGTCAAGGCGCTGGAACGCGCCATGGAAAGTGGCAAGCGGTTGTTCCTGTCGGCCCAGAAAGACCCCGAGATCGAAGATCCGGGAGTCGACCAGATTCACACCCTCGGCACGATCTCGACCATCGTGCAGAGTCTCAAGCGGCCAGACGGAACGGTAAAAGTACTCGTGGAAGGTGTCCGGCGTGCGCGTCTGGTCGAAGCCACCGACGAAGTCGACTATCTCGAGGCGGTCGTCAAGCCGATCGAGGATAGCGTCGACGAGAAGGAGCCCACCAACAAGACGCGCCAACTGGTTCGGCTCTTCGAGAAGTACGTCAAGCTCTCGTCTAACCTGCCCAACGAGGCGGTCCTGGCGGCCGTCAAGAAGGACAACCCGGGTCGCCTGGCCGATACCATTGCGGCACACCTGCCGCTAGAGGTACCGGCGAAACAGGAGATCCTCGAGATCGTCGACACCGAGGCCCGCCTCGACCGGCTCATCGAGCACCTCGGCAACGAGATGGACAAGGTGAAGATGGACCGGGAAATCCAGGGCCGGGTCAAGAAGCAGATGGAGCAGGCGCAGCGCGAGTATTACCTCAACGAGAAGATCAAGGCGATCCAGAAGGAGCTCGGCCGCGACACCAAGGAATCAGATCTCCAGGAATTGCGCCGGCAAGTCATCGAGGCGCATATGCCGCGATCGGTGCGCGAGAAGGCGGAGCAGGAGCTGGAGCGACTCGAGGCAATGCCGCCGATGTCGGCCGAAGCGACGGTGTCGCGCAACTACGTTGACTGGCTGGTCTCGGTTCCCTGGTTCCGTCGCAATCTGGAAAACCGAGACCTTTCCAGCGCTGCCGAGATCCTGGCCAACGACCACTACGGACTCGACGACATCAAGGACCGGATCCTGGAGTTTCTCGCGGTGCGGCAACTGGTGGACAATCCGCGCGGTTCCATCCTCTGCTTTGTCGGCCCACCCGGTGTGGGCAAGTCATCGCTCGCCAAGTCTATCGCGCGGGCGACGGCGCGCGAGTTCGTACGTCAGTCGCTCGGCGGCGTCCGCGACGAGGCCGAGATCCGGGGCCATCGCCGCACCTACATCGGCGCTTTTCCTGGACAGATCATGCAGCGCATGAAGCAGGCCGGGGTGATCAACCCGGTGTTTCTGCTCGACGAGGTCGACAAGATGAGCGCGGATTTTCGCGGCGACCCGGCCTCGGCACTGATGGAGGTGCTCGACCCGGAGCAGAACCACAGTTTCGTCGACCACTTTCTGGACGCCGATTACGACCTCTCCAACGTCATGTTCATCTGCACCGCCAACGTCTCGCACACCATCCCGGGCCCGCTGCAGGACCGCATGGAGACCATTCACTTATCGGGCTACACGCACAACGAAAAACTCGAGATCGCACGCCGTCATCTGCTGCCCAAGCAGATCGCCGCGCACGGGCTGCTGCCTGGACAGCTCGAGCTCACCGAGGATGCGCTCGATACCCTCATCGAGCAGTACACCCGCGAGGCAGGCGTTCGCATGCTCGAGCGCGAGCTCGCCAAGGCCTGTCGCAAGGGGGCCCACGAGCTGGTGAAGCGGTACAACAAGGAAATCGCGGCCGCGGCCGAAGAGCACGTGCTGAACGAATCGACGATCGTCGAGCACCTCCTGGCCGAAGAAGAACCCGACTCCGAGCAAGACGCGGCGGCGAGTACCGATGACAACGGCGCCGAGAACGGGTCCGACGCACCGCAGGAGCCCCAACCGCTGACGGCCGAGGACATCTTCGTCGAGGCCCACGATCCGATGGCGCAGGCACAGCCGGTGCGTAGCTTCGCCGCCCGAGCGATTCCCGAGGACGCCAAGATCGTTGTCGATGCCAAGCTGCTCGAGGAGTACCTCGGTGTGCCGCGGTTCAAGAGGACAAAGAAGGAAGAGCGCTCGCTGGCGGGGCTCGCAACCGGGCTGGCCTGGACCGAGCGCGGCGGCGAGATACTGACGATCGAGGCCACGCTCATGCCGGGCAAGGGCAAGCTTGAGCTCACCGGCAAGCTCGGCGAAGTGATGCAGGAGTCGGGCAAGGCCGCGCTGTCGTACATCCGTTCGCGTGCATCCCGACTTGGACTAGCCAAGGGCTTTTACACCGACCTGGACATCCACGTACACGTGCCCGAAGGCGCCATACCCAAGGACGGCCCGTCTGCAGGCATCACGCTGGCGACCGCGATGGTGTCAGCGTTGACCGGCATTCCGGTGCGCAACGAGGTCGCGATGACCGGTGAGATAACGTTACGGGGCACGGTACTGCCCATCGGTGGCTTGAAAGAGAAGGTGCTGGCGGCGCACCGCGTTGGAATCAAGACCATCCTGGTGCCGGCAGAGAACGAGAAGGATCTCAAGGACATCCCGGAGGAGATCGCCGACGAGCTGACCATCCACCTGGTCGCGAACATGGACGAGGTGCTCCGGTACGCACTCGTATCGCCTTTGACTCCGAAGCCCGAACAGGATCAAGGAGGGGTACCTCCCGATCCACCATCGAGCGATTCGATCGAGCCTCCGCTCACGCACTGAGAAGTCGCGACCGCTGCTCGTGCGGATGAATCCGCTCCGGCAGCAGGTGAGGCTGGCAAGATTGCCATTTGGCGCTACCTGCCCGCTCGCGCGGGCGATCGAGAACTGTGCCCACGCTGTGAAGATCAGCAAGATCGAAGTTGTTCATACGACCAGCCAGCCCGGCAACTATCCCGGCGACGTGGCTCCAGAGGTGGCCTTCCTGGGTCGGTCCAACGTCGGCAAATCGAGCCTCATCAATTCCCTGGTGAACCGCCGCAAGCTTGCGCGCACCAGTAAGGCTCCCGGACGGACGCGGGCGATCCACTGGTACGGGCTTGCCGGGGGCGGGCTTAGGTGCCTGTTCGTCGACCTACCGGGCTACGGTTACGCCCGCGTCCCAAGACAGGTGCGCGAGCAGGAGTGGGCGCGTCTGATCGAAACCTACCTGCGCTCGGATCGGCCCCTGGCCCTGGCCATTCAGCTGCTTGACATTCGGCGCGACGGCCCGACCGACCTCGACCTCCAGATGATCGAATGGTTGCGGGCCAGCGGTATTCCGATCGTCTATGTGCTGACCAAGGCCGACAAGCTGTCGCGGTCGCGACGCGCCCAGGCCACCGGCCGTTTCGCTCGTTGTCTGGAATTGGCACCCGAGGACCCACCCATTCCCTACTCTGCGGTCAGCGGCGAGGGCAAGGTGCAACTGTGGATGCGCATCGACGAGAGCATCCGCCTGGTTGCCTAAGTACTCCAATCCTCCCAGCGATCCGCCATCAGGAACATAGGGACCGCATGAGCAATTCACAGCAGGCACCCGTGGTCGTGGAGATCCCGGCTGCCCCTGCGCCGGCGCGAGACTGGACGGTCGCCAGCCTTCAGTCGGAGCCCATGAGCGAGCTAACCCGTATTGCCCGCAAGCTGGGGCTAGACTCCCCTGCGGGTCAGCACAAACGAGGACTGATCTTCAGGATCCTCGCCACCCAGACCGAAGAGATCTTCGCCCACGGTGTGATCGAGGTCCTTTCCGATGGGTTCGGGTTCCTGCGGGGGCCGGAAACGAGCTATCTGCCCGGTGAGGATGATATCTACGTGTCCCCGTCGCAGGTTCGCAAGTTCGGCTTGCGAACCGGCGACACTCTCGAGGGCGTCGTTCGGCCGCCCCGCAACGGAGAACGGTACTTCGCGCTCGTGCGGGTCGATTCCGTCAACCACGGCGACCCGGACGACAGGAGCCACAAGTCGTTCTACGGCGACCTCACTCCCCTGCACCCTCGAGAGAGGTTTCGGCTCGAGCACGCCGGGGGCGATATCTCCACTCGAATCCTGGACATGCTGTGCCCAATCGGCAAGGGACAGCGAGCATTGATCGTCTCGCCGCCCAGAGCCGGCAAGACCATGCTGATGCAGAGCATCGCGCACGCGATCGCCGCCAATCACCCCGATACCGTGTTGCTCGTGTTGCTCATCGACGAGCGTCCGGAAGAGGTCACCGACATGAGACGCACGGTTCGCGGCGAAGTCGTCGCATCGACCTTCGACGAGCCTGCGCAGCGGCATGTCCAGGTGGCCGAGATCGTAATCGGGAAGGCGCGGCGATTGGCCGAGCAGGGCAAGGACGTCGTGATCCTGCTGGACTCGATCACCCGCCTGGCACGAGCCTACAACACCACGACTCGATCGTCCGGGAGGGTGCTGTCCGGAGGTATCGACGCCCAGGCGCTATACAAACCGAAGCGGTTCTTCGGAGCGGCGCGCAATATCGAGGGCGGCGGTAGCCTGACGATCATCGCCACGGCGTTGATCGACACCGGCAGTCGTATGGACGCCGTCATCTTCGAGGAGTTCAAGGGAACCGGCAACGCCGAGATCGTGCTTGATCGGAAGCTCGCAGATCGGCGGATCTGGCCTGCGATCGATCTGAAACGTTCCGGTACGCGCAAGGAAGAGCTGCTGTTTTGCCCGGACATGCTGAGTAAGATCTGGCTTCTTCGGAGGATCCTGCATGCCCTCGACTCGGCGGAGGCCATGCAGTTGCTTACACAGCGCCTAGGCCAGACGGATTCCAATGAGGCGTTCCTGCAATCGATGCGTCTGCTCGAGGAATAAAAGCGCGACCCACGCCACTCCTGCCACGGGCTGCTAGCGTTGCGCCCACGAGTTTTTGCGGTAATCTTTAACGGTTGCCCTTCTCCCCGGGCGACATCCCAACGACATTCCCGAATGAGATATCTCTGCGACCCGACGGAAAGGACCCCACCCCATGAAGCCAGGCATTCATCCGGACTACCACCCGGTCGTCTTCGTGGACGGTTCGGCCGACTTCGAGCTGATTTCCCGCTCCACCAAGACGAGCAATGAGACGCGCGAGATCGACGGCGTGGAACACTACGTGATCCGGGTCGAGATCTCCTCTGCCTCGCATCCCTTCTTCACCGGCCAGCAGCGCTTCGTCGACACCGCCGGGAGAGTGGAGCGGTTCCAGCGCAAGTATGAGAAATTCTACAAGGACCAAGCCCCTGTCTCGACCGAGGAGCCGGCCGACGGCAACCAAGCGGCTGACTGATCTCGCGGCAACGACGGTCCGTTGAGCTCGCAGCTCGCGGACTGTGGTGGGGTACCCATCACACTTCCACCACCGCCTGCTAGAGTCAGACGCCCGACGAAACCGACAGGAGACCTTCATGTCTAACGCCCCGGCTCTCCGGCACCGTCCGGCCACCCTCTGGCTCGCCGCGCTGGCGCTTGTCCTGCTTGCCACCACATCCCCTACCCTTGGACTGCCGCAGGCGAATTCGCCGACCGTGGATTCGGAGCTGTGGGCGCCGTTGCGCTATCGCCATGTCGGTCCCATCGGCAATCGGGTAAGCGCCGTGGTGGGCGTCCCCGGGGACCCGAACACCTACTACGTCGGCGCGGCCTCGGGCGGAGTGTGGAAGACCACCGATGGTGGGGTGCACTGGCATCCGGTCTTCGACGACCAGCCGGTGCAGTCGATCGGCTCGCTTGCGATCGCGCCCTCGGACCCGAACGTGGTGTGGGCCGGCACCGGTGAGACCTTCATCCGCAGCAACGTGGTCGTGGGCAACGGCGCATACAAATCCCAGGATGGCGGCGAGAGCTGGCAGCACATGGGGCTACCGGACAGCGGCCGGATCGGCCGGATCGTCGTTCATCCGAGCAACCCGGACACGGTCTGGGTGGCCGCACTGGGGCACTGTTACGGACCGCAACAGCAGCGTGGCGTGTTCAAGACCACCGACGGCGGCAACACCTGGCGGCGGGTGCTTTTCGTGCACGAGAACGCCGGTGCGATCGACATAGCGATCGATCCTGGGAACCCGCGCATCCTGTATGCGGCGATGTGGCAGCTGCAGATATGGACCTGGGGACGCGAGAGCGGCGGCCCGGGCGGCGGTATCCACCGCTCCGTCGACGGTGGTGAGACCTGGGTGCAGTTGACCGAAGGGGGATACCCGGGTGGCATCGAGCCCCCAGCAGACCACCAGGGGCGTGGAACCCGCCGCGACGAGTCCGGTGTCCTGGGGACCGCCCCTGGTGACGCTGGCCGTGGATTACCGCGGGGTCCTCTCGGCAAGATCGGCTTGGCCGTGTCGGCCGATGATCCTGCCCGGCTGTACGCCCTGATCGAGACCAGCTCGCTATCGGACTTCGCACCAATCGAAGACCTGGGCGTACTGTGGCGCTCCGACGATCGCGGTATGACCTGGAGCCTGGTGAGCAGCGACCACACGCTGACCCAACGCCCGCTGTATTACACCCGTGCCGTTGTCGCCCCTGACGACGCCAACGAGGTACATTTCCTGTCCGTCCTGCACACGCGCTCGCTCGATGGCGGGGCCAGCATCGAGCGCCTGGGCGCGGGCGGTGACAACCACGACATGTGGATCGATCCGCTGCTACCGGACCGCATGATCGTGGGCAATGACCAGGGCGTGGCAATCTCGAACAACCGCGGTCGGAGTTGGTTCCGTCCCTTCCTGCCGGTGGCGCAGATGTATCACGTGTCCGTGGACGATCGCGTGCCCTATTTCCTCTACGGAAATCGACAGGACGGCTCCTCGTTCCGCGGCCCGAGCAACTCGCTTTCGGGCGGCTCGATCCCGGTCGGCGCCTGGCACTCGGTCGGCGGCTGCGAGTCGGGATTCGCGATCCCGGACCCGGTGGATCAGGACATCGTGTGGTCCGGCTGCTACGACTCGATTCTCGAGCGCTACGACCTGCGCACCGGCCACTCCCAGAACGTCAGCGTGTGGCCGGACAATCCGGAGGGCTGGCCCGCCGCGGAGCTCAAGTACCGCTTCCAGTGGACCTTCCCGATCGCGATTTCCCCTCACGACCACAACGTCGTGTACGCCGGCAGCCAGTACGTCCACCGTACCACCAACGGCGGCAATAGCTGGGAGGTCATCAGCCCCGACCTCACCACCAATGACAAGGAGCTTCAGCTCAAGAGCGGCGGATTGACCGCCGACGATTCCAGCCCAACCTACAGCGCCGTGCTGTTTGCGATCGCCGAGTCGCCGCTGGAGCGAGGCGTCATCTGGACCGGCTCCAACGACGGGCTGGTGCACATCAGTCGCGATGGCGGAGCAGTCTGGACCGAGGTCACACCCGAGGGCCTGCCGCCGCTCGGCACCATTGGCAATGTCGAACCGTCCCGCCACACTGCCGGCAGCGCGTACCTCGCGGTGGACATGCACCAGGTCAACTCGACTGAACCGCACCTGTACCGCACTACCGATTACGGCGCCAGCTGGACCCGGATCGTGGACGGGATTGTGCCCGGACCGCTCAGCTACACGCATGTCATCCGCGAGGATCCCGTACGCCCGGGCCTGCTGTACGCCGGTACCGGCAACGGCCTGTACGTGTCGTTCGACGACGGTGGTTCCTGGCAGCCACTGCAGAACAACCTGCCGCGGGCACCGGTCCACTGGCTCACGATCCAGGAGCGTTTCAACGACCTGGTGGTGGCGACATACGGCCGGGGTTTCTGGATTCTCGACGACATCTCGCCTCTGCAGCAAATGACGGACGAAGCACGAGCTGGCGAGGTGTGGCTGTTCGATCCGCGTCCGGCATACCGGTTTCTCCGTGTCGGCGCCCAAGTGGCGCCGCGCGAAGATCCTGCAGCAGGTGAGAATCCGGAGTATGGCGCCATCATCCACTACCTGTTGTCTCCCGAGCTGGCGTCGGGGAACGCCGTGCAGATCGATATTCTTGATGCACAGGGTCGAACGGTCAGGAGTCTGGAC
>JACZXM010000040.1 GCA_022571615.1 Acidobacteriota bacterium
TTTTGAACGCGAGGTCGTGATTCTGGACGCGGGTCGCCAGCCCTCGATCCCTAGCAGGCCGTGGTAGAAGTGTGATGGGTCTGGTTACGCCGCCAAGGGTGCAGATGCAAGGCGCCACGACGTCGGCGATGCCTACGCGCATCGTCAAGGAGGGGCAACGCAGCAGATGCGCCCTTGGCGGCGTAACCCTTCGGGCAAGTGGGATTTACGGGCGACTGGCAGCGTCGCAACTCCTCCGCGATGTCGCCAGCATCGCCTCGTCGTCGCTCCTTGCCCTCACCCGTAACTCCCACTTGCCAGACCCACCACACTTCTACCACGGCCTGCTAGAGCCCCGACGAACGCCCCCAGCTTCGCTACATCAAGTCGCCCATCGGTGCGAACGCCACTGCAGACGTCGACCCCGTAAGGTTCTACCTCGCCGACCGCCCGCCCTGGAGCGCTGGTCGCCATCGAGCCTACATAATGCGCCAGGAAGTACCGTCAGGGCCAAGCTGCATCGAGTCCCGCACACCCAGCGCGATCCATTCGCAGGCATCGACCGCATCGCAGCCGGCTGCTCTCCAGGCCGCGGCATGACGCCCGCCGATGAAGTTCTCGAGCCACGGTTCAGCCTTCCCGGGTGTGAAGCCGCGCCACAGAAAGCCTGCGGCCACCAGCGGATCGTCGGCGCCGGCCCGAATCCAGGCGAGCGAGGAGCCCGGGCTCAAGCCAGCGGCAAACCAGCGGCCGGCGACATGCGGGGCGAACCCGGCCTCGGCCCAGATGTCCGTCTGCGCGTCCGGGATGCCGGCGTCCTCGTAGTCAAACACCCCGGTGTAGAGTCCGAAGACACGACAGATATCGATCACCCGTTGGGCCACACGGGCAGGAAGCAGGAGCGAAGCGTCCAGCAGATCCGCCACCAAGCGCGCATCCGGCTCGTCCCCTGCCTGCTGCACGCGCTCGAACATGGCCTCCGCTTGGGCCACGTTCTGCTCGCTCATGAGCGCGCTCTGTCGCCAGGTTTCCGCCTCGGCCGTGGCCCCCAGCGCTTCCGCCTGCTCCAGCAATCCGCGCACCGTCGCCCGACGCGCGTGGGCCACCTCGCACATCGCCGCCACACGAATGTGGCGGGCGAGAGGCTCCCGCAGCAGCAACTCCAGATCGCTCGAGGAGGTCAGCTCTCCGATGAGGGCCCGCAATCGGTTTTCCGCCACCTGTAGCAAGCGCCACGCCTTGGATCCCTCCTCGTCCAGGAGCGGGCGCTCTGCGGTGTGAAGCAGCGGGCTGCCCGCAGCGATCCGCTTCCTCCAGCCGTCGACGGTGTCGAGAACTCGCTCGGTTTTGTTGAGCTCGCCGCCGCGATCGATCCCCGGATCGAGCCGCTCGAGAACGCTCTCGAACACCCATATGCCGCGGTACGCCGCCGACAGCGTGCCCACGAAGGCCTGGGAAAGACGCAGGTCCTCCCCGAGC
Organism: Acidobacteriota bacterium; assembly: GCA_022571615.1. Classification (GTDB taxonomy): domain Bacteria; phylum Acidobacteriota; class UBA890; order UBA890; family WLXD01; genus JACZXM01. Next base: position 1,459 of record JACZXM010000040.1, read on the forward strand.
TGAACGGCTTCCGCGCGTGACTCTGACGCACCCATGTCTGATTTCCCTATTCAAACTTAGAATAACGCTAACGGAAATCTAGATGATTATCAATGACTACTTAAAGACAAATCTAGCAGTTGATGAAACTTATTGTCCTGTCTTGGTTCCTGAAACATCTCAGAAAAGTTTTAGACCCTGAAATAGCTTTCTAAGATCGTCGTCAGTGCATAGCGCATCCGCCAGGTCTATCAGGCCTCATGCTGGACGAAGCGGAGGGAACGCAGCAGGGGATGACGTCGAGCACGTCCTGGCGCTGTGGCCGGCTCTTCGATCCCGCGTTCCCACTGGGCAGGGTCTGCCCCGCCCCCCACCGAGCCGTGGTGGTTCAGGCGCAGCAGGAGGGATCTGGCGCACGGCCGTTCTGCCGGTATCCGATCGTCAAGCAGTCTGGAAAGGCCGGCCGCAGCGCCAGGCCGTGCGCCAGATCCCTCCTGCTGCGCCCGCTACCCTCTGCCGCAGCCTGCTACCGGATTCCGGCTCCCGACCGAGTCGGCGCCACGTAGCTGTCGCGCCAGTACATCCCCTGGACCTCCCGCTGGCGTGGCCATACCTCCGCCAGCGTGTCGCCGTCGTACAGACGACCGTTCTTCATCACCCGGTAGATCTTGACCGTGTTGCGGATGTCTTCGAGCGGGTTGGCATCCAGCACGATCAGGTCGGCGAGCTTGCCCACCTCGATCGAGCCGAGGTCCTGTTCCAGGCCGATCCCCTCGGCCCCGTACAGCGTCGCTACCCGCAGCACATCATGGTTCGACATTCCGCCCGAGGCAATCATCCACATCTCCCAGTGGTACCCGAGCCCATCGAACTGTCCGTGGCTGCCCACCCCACCCCGGCCGCCGGCCTCGATGATCCGTTTGAGCACCTCGGCGTGACCCTTGAACGCGTACTCTTCGTCCATGAACCAACCCCCGGGGCCGGGGCTGCCACCGCTTCCGGTTCCCCGGCGCCGGGCCTTGGCGGCCAGTTCCTCGTAGGGGAAGAAGCGTTGCACCTTGGGATCGTTGTACGGGTTCTCGTTGGTGTAGAAGTAGTTCTCCCCGAACGGCCCACCGTAGCTGACGATCAGGGTGGGCGTGTAGGTGATGCCGGTCTGGGCGAACAACTGCACCACGTCCTCGTACAGCGGGTAGATCGGCAGCGAGTGCTCCTGGCCCGGATAGCCGTCGACGGCCATGGTCAGGTTGTACTCCAGATCAAGTCCGCCCTCGGTCGTCGGCATCAGCTCCTGTTCGCGGGCGGCGTCGATGATCCACTGCCGTACCTGCCGGTTACCGGACATGTACATCTTGATGGTGTTGGTCTTGTAGTACTCGCTGTACCGCTTGAGCACGTCACGGACATGGTCGGCGTCGCGCCAGCGCTCACGGGAGAACACACCGGGACCGGTGGAGTACACACGTGGGCCGATGAGCTCGCCGCTCTCGACCTTGTCGGCGTAGGTCAGCACATCGGTAGTGGCGGTCTGCGGATCCCGGGTCGTGGTCACGCCGTAGGCCAGGTTGGCCAGGTACATCCACACCTGCTGCTTGTGCAAGCCCCAGTTCGGCCACATGTGCGCATGGGTATCGACGAATCCCGGGATGATGGTCTTGCCGGACAGATCGATCTGCTTGGCGTCTGCAGGCAAGGTAACGCTCCCGCGCGGTCCCACCGCAGCGATTCGATGGTCACGAACGACCAGATCGGCGTCCTCGATCACCTCGTCGCCGTTCATCGTGACAACCCGTGCGCCGCGCAACACCACGATACCCTGCGGAATATCGCGCCGGACCGTGACCACGACACGTTGAACCAGCGGTTCGTAGCCTTTCTCCTCTTCGTCTTCAGCCTCGTCCTCGTCCGCCTCATCGTGCTGCTCGGAGGTCTCGTCCTGATCCGACTCGGCCGCGTCCTCGGCGGCTTCCTCGGCGGCTTCCTCGGCTGCTTCCTCGGCTGCTTCCTCGGCTTCCTTCTTTTCCTTCTCTTCCTTCGCCTTGCGTTTCTTCTCGGCCTCGATCTCCTCGTCGACGCGTTTCGCCTCCGCCAGGTCGTAGACGATGTGGGCGTTGCCGATCGACCAGTGCACGAGCTTGCCGTCGGCGCTCCAAGCTGGGAACTCGCCGCCGATGTCGGTCAGCTTGCGCACCGGGACCGGAGCGCTGTCGGGCTTGGCGACGGAGACGGTCGGCGCCTCGGCCCCCACCTGCGGAATGGCACCCACCACGTACAGATCCATGCCGACCCGCACCAGCGCCTTGTTGCCGGTAGGTGCGATCCTTACCAACGACGCGGGCGGCGGCGGGCCCTCCGCCCCGGGAACGGGAGGTCCGGTGACCTTGAGGTGGAATCGCTGGTCGGTGCCGTCCCAGCGGATCGAGACCAGCCCCTCGGCCCTGGCGTACAGATAGATGCGCTCTGATCCACGCGCGAAGTGCGGTGCGGTGCGCCCGTTGAGCGGCACGATCCGGGTCCAGTCGCCGCCGCCGGCTGGGATCCACACCAGGTCGGTCGCCGCCCCGGAGGCAAACGGACCGGTGGACTCCTGGTAGGCGCGCGCTGGCCCGCGAACTGCAACGATGCGCTCGCCATCCGGTGACCACGCAAGCTGGGTGTAGGTGCCGTTCATTCTGGTGAGCCGCTGCGAGGCGCCGCCGCTGGCGGAAATGCGCGCAATGTGTCCACCCTGCTCCTGATCCCAAGTCACGTACGCGATCGAGGATCCGTCGGGCGACCAGACCGGCATCGCCTCCACCACGTCGGCGTCGGTAAGCCGCCTCGGAGTCCCCTGGGGCCAGCTCACTACGTACAGACGGTCGAGCGCCGTGAACGCCAGCTGTGACCCGTCCGGCGACGGCACCGCGTCACGAATCTGGCGTACCTCGAACTCGGGACCGTCATCCACCGGGTAGTCGAAGTCGAGCTTCGGCCCTACCTGAAGCTCGACCTGCGCCCGGAACGGCACCGGCACCGGTGGGGAGCCGTCCACCGGCAGGCGCCAGATCTTGCCACCGTACGAGACCACCAGTTGGCTGGAGTCGGGAGTGAAGGCCATCGCAGGGAGCACATCGCGTGAGGCCAGCGATTCCTGATCATCGCGCTGCACCGGATACGCCAGCCATCGCTCCTCGCCGCTGGTGAGCTCTCGAATCCGTAATCCGGTGTGCGTCTCGTGTCGCGAACCGTAGACCAGCCACTTGCCGTCGGGAGACACCGTCGGGCGGAATGCCGATCCCAGGCGCGCAGAACGCGGGCTCACCGTGCCGGTCTTGCGGTCGTACACCGCTAGCTGGTACTGGGGGAAGATGGCGTTGTACTGCCACGGTCCCGAACGCGAGGCAAACCAGATACGGCGCCCGTCGGGCTCGAACGAGGCTCCCATATGGCGCTGGCGTTCAGGTTCCTTGGTGAGCTCGATTCCCTTACCGCCCTGCTCGGCGTGGATCAGCCACAGTTTCTGCGTCCCGAAATTGCCGTCGCTCTTGGAGGCCACGATGTACTCGCCGTCGGGCGACCACTCGGGAGACACGTAGTTGGCCCTCTTGCCCTTGGTCAGCTGGCGGAACCGCGCCTCCTGGTCCTCCTCATCGAGGTCGAGAATCCACAGGTTCTCCGAGCCCGATCGATCCGACACGAACAAGATCTCGGTGCCATCCGGGCTATAGCGCGGCATGCTGTCCCAGGCCATGCCTTCGGTGATCCGGGTCGCCTCGCCGCCGTCAAGGGGCACGGTGTACAGATCCCCGAGCAGGTCGAACAGCACCATGCCGCCGTCGGCGCTCACGTCGACCGACATCCAAGAGCCTTCGTCGGTCGTGAATGAAACGGTCCTTGTCGGTTTCAGCGGTAGGTTCTCTTTGTCGGAGTCGTCCTCCGACTCCTCGTCCTTCTCGTCGTCTTGATGGACAAGCACCTGCCAACCCGCCGCCGATCGGGGCATGCTGACACCCAGGACTCCAACCAAAGTGACCAACAGCAACAGTTTTCTCATCTGTGTCCTCATACCGGAGATTTGGCACACGCGCTCGACCTGCGTGGCTCAGCCGAATCTGGGAATGAAACGGGGGACCTTCTGGCTGTACTCGGTGTACGCCGCGCCAAAACGCTGCCGCAGCTCACGCTCCTCCAACATCGTCAGACCGTAGACGCCAGGTACGGTCGCCACGGCGACGACCCACATGGCCAGGTAGTTGACGAACAGCGAGGCCGCCAGCAGGCCCAGCATGAATCCCACGTAGCGTGGGTGGCGCATCTTGCCGTAAATGCCCTCGGTCAGCAGCTTGCTGGCGCCAGGCTGTGGCGACAGCTCGGGGAGTCCGACCAGTATCCGGAAGCTCAGGTACTTGCGGCACCGTATCTCGATCGTGATGGCGCCCAGGTAGCAGGCAGCGGCCAGCGCCTGGAGCACCGGACCGGTGCCGTACTCGGTGACCATCAGCGCATCCCGTGCCGCCCACGTTGCATAGGCCATCACCACCCCCAGGGTGCCCAGGGCGATATAGGCGACCGTTGGTCCTACCCGACGCCACAAGCCGACGAAGGGATGGATCAAGTACCAGTACAGGATGGCCCAGGGAGTGGTTGCGACCGTGAGCAGCCCCAGGTAATAGCGAATGCTGTCAAGCATCGGTCATGCTGACGGCCGGTGGCGACCAGCCGCTCCTTTCGTCAATCGGATCTGTGGGGAGCGTCGGCAAGCCTATCTTGAATCCGCCGCCAAGTCGCCAGGCGCGCCGTTCGCAGCAGCGCCATGTTCGCTCGGCACCACGTGCCTGGGGCGCGACACGGCACGCGAAGCTGCGGCGTTGAAACGGCCTGCTACGCCTGGTGGTACAGTCCGGCCCATGCGCAAGTGGGCCGTTCGGATCGTCGTTCTCGCGCTGATCATCGGTGGCACCTACGCGCTTCGGGTCACGCTCCTGGCGCCCACACTGGCGGAGGTCAGGGTCATTCATCCGCAGCGCGGGCGCGTGGAATCGACCGTCACCAACTCCAAGGCGGGCACGGTCACGGCCCGTCGAAGGGCCGACCTGTCGCCTGAGATCGGTGGCCGGGTGGTTCAGCTACCGGTGACCAAAGGCTCGCTCGTGAAGCGCGGCGACCTGCTGCTGCGGCTCGACGACAGCAGCCAGCGGGCCCGGCTGCAGAAGGCGCGGCTCGACGTGGCCACTGCCGAAGCCCGAACCCGTGAAGCGTGTCTGGCCGCAGAACACGCCGAACGCGAGCACGTCCGCTACAGGTCGCTGGCTGAGCGCCAGATCGTGTCCCAAAACCTGCTCGATCAGCTCGCCTCTCGAGCCGAGACAGCGGCGGCCGGATGCGAGGCCGCAGAAGCGGCGATCCAAAGCGCTCACGCCACCATCGCGGTGCTCGAGAGCGAGTTGCACAAGACGGTCATTCGTGCTCCCTTCGACGGCATCGTCGCAGAGCTGACCATCGAGCTCGGCGAGTTCACCACCCCGTCTCCCCCGGGACTTCCGATTCCGCCGGTGCTCCAGCTGTTCGATACCTCGTCGATCTACATCAGTGCCCCGATGGACGAGGTCGACTCCGCTCGCATCATGTCGGGGCAATCGGTTCGCGTCACCATCGACTCCTATCCCGACCAAAGCTTCCCTGGCGCGGTCGCGCGGGTTGCAGCGTACGTTCTGGACATCGAGACCCAGAACCGCACCGTCGAGATCGAGGTCGAGCTGCAGGACTCCGAGTTCGCGTCGCGCCTGCTGCCGGGTACCTCGGCAGACGTCGAGGTAATCCTGGAAGTACGCGACAACGTCCTGCGCCTTCCTACCTCCACCCTGCTCCAGGGGTCCGCCGTGCTGGTGGTGGAAGGGGATGTCCTGGTTCGCCGGCAGGTCGAGGTCGGCCTGCGCAACTGGAACTTCACCGAGATCCGCTCCGGGCTAGCGACCCCCGACCGCGTCGTGACGACGCTCGATCGCGTCGACGTGCAGCCCGGGGCCCAGGTGGTCGTCGCCGGCGAGCCGGCACCGGGTTAGAAGCAGGCCGTGGTGGCACCCGAGACGATGATCCAGCTGCGCGACCTGTGGCGCACCTACGAGGTCGGCGGGCGGCCGTTGCACGCACTGCGTGAGATCTGCGAACAGATCGCCAGCGGCGAGCACGTCGCCATCATGGGCCCTTCCGGGTCCGGAAAATCGACACTGCTCAACCTGATCGGGTGCCTGGATCAACCGACGGGCGGCTCGTACGTTCTCAATGGCCGCGAGGTGGCAACGCTGACCGAAGACGAGCTCGCCGACATTCGTCGCAACCTGATCGGGTTCGTGTTCCAGTCGTACCATCTCATCCCACGGCTCACCGCCAACGGCAACGTCGAGCTGCCGATGGTTTTCGCCGGCCTGCCGCGAGCCGAACGGCATGAGCGAGCGAGTGCGGCGCTGGAGGCCGTGGGTATGCTCGAGCGCGCGGGCCACCGTCCCGACCAGCTCTCGGGTGGCGAACTTCAGCGCACGGCCATCGCCCGGGCGATCGTCATGGGGCCTCAACTGCTGCTCGCGGACGAGCCGACGGGCAATCTAGACAGCAAATCGGGGCAACAAGTCCTGCAGTTGCTGGATGGGCTCAACGACCGTGGTCTGACGCTGATCATGGTCACCCATGACCCGGGGGTCGCCCGCCGTGCCGACCGCATCATCACCCTCGTCGATGGCCGGATCGTGTCGCGGATGAAAGGCAGCGCGATGGGCGACATCAATCCTTACATCGGAGCGGTCGACTCCGGTGCCGGAACGGGAGAGCTGGATTGACCTTCTTCGAAGTGCTTCGCTTCGCCACCGCGGCCTTGCGCGGGCACGGCTTGCGCACCGGGCTGAGCATGCTCGGGGTCGGTATTGGCGTCGCCGCGGTCGTCATGCTGACCGGTTTGGGCGAGGGAGCGCGCCGTTACGTGACGGATCAGTTCGCTTCCCTGGGGACCAATATTCTCATCATCATCCCCGGCAAGAACGAAACGACCGGAGGATTGCCCGGTATCGGTGGAGTGCCCAACGACCTGACAATCGACGACGCGGCCACCGTGCTGCGAACCGTGCGCTCGGTCGACACGCTCAGCCCGGTAGCCATGGGCACCGAAACGGTGTCGTATCGGTCGCGCAGCCGCGACGTGATGGTGGTCGGAGCTACCTCCGAGATGCAGCAAGTTCGCGGTATCGTGGTGCGCTCGGGCTCCTTCTTGCCACCCGGCGACTGGAAGCGGGGCGCACCGGTCGCCGTCATGGGCAAGGGAATCGCGCAGGAGCTGTTCCCGGGACAGGATCCGGTTGGCAAGGTGGTACGCGTCGGCGACTTTCGCACTCGCGTCATCGGCGTGATGGCACCGCGCGGGGTCAGCCTGGGCATCGATTTCGACGACATCGTGATCATCCCGGTCGCCACCAGCATGCGTCTTTTTAATCGCAACTCGCTGTTCCGCGTCCTGATCAAGCTCGATCCGCTGGCCGATTCCGAGGTCGCCAAGGCGGATATCATGGCCACCCTCATCGAGCGACACGACGGCGAGGAGGATTTCACTCTGATCACGCAAGACGCCGTGATGAGCGCATTCTCGCAGATCTTCGCAGCGCTGACGGCGGCGCTGGCCGGCATTGCCGCGATCTCGCTGAGCGTCGCCGGGATCGGGATCATGAACGTGATGCTGGTGGCCGTGTCGGAGCGTACGCACGAGATCGGGCTGCTCAAGGCCGTCGGAGCACGCCGCCGACAGATCCTGGTCGCGTTCCTGACCGAGGCCGTGCTGCTGTCGGGTGCGGGCGGTGTGCTGGGCCTCGGGGCCGCGTGGATCGCCATGCAGGCGTTGGCGGCCACCTATCCCGCCGTCGACGTCACGCCGCCCACCTGGGCCGTGTTAGCCGCGGTCGGAGTGTCCTTGGTGGTAGGAGCGGTGTTCGGGGTCCTGCCGGCCCGCAACGCGACGCGGTTGGATCCGATCGCGGCGCTCAGGAGTTGAACCGCCGATGACCGCCACTGATCTGCTGGTGCTGGCGGCCGGATCGCTGCGCGGGCACAAGTTGCGCACGACGCTCTCTATGCTCGGGATCGCCATCGGCATCTGCGCCGTGATTCTGCTGACCTCGATCGGCGAGGGCACGCGCCGGTACGTGCTCGACCAGTTCACCCAGTTCGGCACCAATATCCTCGGCATCAACCCGGGTAAGCAGGAGACGCTCGGAATCCCCGGCGTCCTGGGAGGCTCGACCAAGAAGCTCACGATCGACGATGCGGAGGCGATCGCGCGCCTTCCCGGGGTCGAGCACGTGGCCATGTTCACGCTCGGATCCGCCCGTGTCGAGGCCAACGGCCGTGGTCGTTCGGTGTACGTGTACGGGGCCACCGACGCGCTGACCGAGATCTTCAAGTTCGGCGTGCGCCAGGGGTCTTTCCTGCCTGCCGGTGATCCGCGCCGGGGGGCGGCGGTCGCGGTGCTCGGTCCGACGCTCAAGCGCGAGCTGTTCGGCGAGGACAACGCCCTTGGCCGGCGGGTCCGCATCGGTGGTCAGCGCTTCCGCGTGATCGGGATCATGGAGCCCAAGGGTCAGATTCTGGGCATGGACATCGACGATGTCGCCTACATTCCGGTGGCGCGTGGACTCAAGTTGTTCAACCTCGACGAGCTGTTCGAGATCGACGTGGTGTTCTCGCACGCGGATCTGGAGCGACAAGTGCACGACAGCGTCACGGCGTTGCTCGTAGAGCGCCACGGCAAGGAGGACTTTTCGATCACCACACAGAGCCAGATGCTCGAGGTCTTCGGCAACGTGATGAACATCATCACGATGGCGGTGGGAGCGATCGCCGGCATCTCCCTGCTGGTCGGCTCGATCGGCATCCTGACGGTTATGTGGATCGCCGTGGGCGAGCGCACTGCCGAGATCGGGTTGCTCAAGGCTATCGGTGCCACCGCCCCTCAGATCCAGATGCTGTTCCTGGTCGAGTCGGCGGCGCTGTCGCTGTTTGGTGGCGCCGCCGGCGTCGCCCTCGGCACTGGTCTCGCTTGGCTGGCACGCCAGGCGGTGCCCGGACTTCCGGTCTTCACTCCCCCGCTGTTCGTGGTGATCGCCCTCACCGTCAGCCTTGCGACCGGGCTGGTCTCGGGCGTCATGCCGGCCCGGCGCGCCGCGGCGCTCGACCCGGTGGAGGCGCTGCGGGCCGAGTAAGCGTCCGTCGCCTGTCATATGCTTGGCCACGATTGCCGACCCAACGCCAGGGACCCGACTCCGGCGCCGGAATCTGTGGATGCAGGAACACGAGATTCGCCAGCAGCTAGAGGAGTTGCACAGCGCCAGTTTCGGCTGGGCTCTGAGCTGCTGTGCGGGGAATCGGGAGGAGGCCGAGGACGTGCTACAGGCAACCTACCTCAAGATCCTCTCGGGCAAGGCGCGGTTCGGCGGGCGGTCGGCGTTCAAGACCTGGCTATTCTCCGTCATCCGTCTCACCGCCGCCGATGGCCGTCGCAAACATGCTATCCGCTGGAGCGGGCTGCGGCGCTTGCGCGAGCAGGCGCCGCAGCCATCTTCGACACCCTCCAGGGCGGTGCAGGAGGTGCATCGCGAGGAGCTCCGAGACCGCTTTCGCGCCCTGTTGCGCGATCTGCCAGGGCGACAGCGTCAGGTCATACAGTTGGTCTTCTACCACGACCATACCCTGAGCGAGGCAGCCGGGGTCATGGGAGTTTCGCTCGGTTCGGCTAGGACGCACTATCATCGGGGTAAGAAGCGCCTCCGTGATTGGCTGCAGGAGCAAGCAGGTGATGCCTGAGCAAGATGACAAGCGAATCCGTGCACTGTTCGCGCAACTCCGGCGCGACGACGTTGCCCAGGCGCCCTCGTTCGTGTCTACCTGGGAGGCTGCGCTGCGCCGGCGCGAGGAAACGCGCTCGGTCTGGAGCTGGCTCAAGCCGGCCATGGCACCGGTCGCGGCGGCGGCCGTCCTGGTTCTCGCCGCTACCTTGTGGCTGTGGCCGGGTGCCGGCAGCCCGCCCCAGGACGCGTTGGTGAATGGTGGGGATTCCGGTATCCTCGATTGGACCGCACCCACTGCATCGCTCCTGGATCCAGAGGGCAGCGATCCGGCTCCCGTCGGGATCGAAGAGGCTGCAGAGATGACCCAGTACGGCGCCTGGAGCCTGCCGAGCGATACTCTGATGGCTCAGGCGGAGGACCTTTTCGGCCAGGAGCTCGAACTGTGATGCGAATGCCGCGTGCTCGCAGGGGACGGACGTTGCTAGCAGCCTGTGGCAGAAGTGGCGTGGGTCGCGCGCCGGGGAATTGCGGGCTCAGGC
>JACZXM010000041.1 GCA_022571615.1 Acidobacteriota bacterium
TTGGTCGGTCTTCGATGCATCACCCTTTTCCCAGCGCGACTGGAGATACGCGTACGATATTGGCCGCGTGGTCCGCGTGGGCAGAGGCGACGAACGGAAAGGGCAGATCGGTTCTATGGCGGCTGGCGGTACGTGGCCCCCCCGATACGGTGCTAGGCAGGACTCCACAGTACATAGTATGATTACGTGCCGGTAGTGCGCAATCTCGCAAAGGCGACCTAACGCTAGATTCACAGATCAAGTGCAACACCTGAGGTGAGTGAGGAAGGCCTCGGCGGGGGTTGAGCAGGCGTCGCTAGATGGGGGCCTTATAGCCCGCCTGTAGCGAAATTCTCCGCAGCCAGCCACGCGAAGAGCAGACAGACCAACCCCAAAAAAGCTTTTCAAGCAATGCATTGTCAAATGCTTTGGTTATACTAAATCCATCCGAGTCGGCGTTTTACACGCCATGGGAGCGGTGCCGCCTTTTTCCACCTTTCGCCTCGCGTTGTATTGAATTCAAATTCCAAGGTCTGCGGATCGGCCAGCTCGCAAATTTTTTGGTGCAGGAAATAAGGGTGTCGCCGAAATTCTACATCGACGCCAAGGCCCAACTCGAGGATCCGGTGGCATCTGTCTCTGCCGATGGTGCCTACGATACGGCGGGCGTCTACAAGGCAGTTCAAATGAAGGGTGACGGACACGCAGTGAGAGTGCTCATCCCACCCGGACGAAACGCCCGGCTGAGTCCAAGACCCTCGGCCACACAGACGGAGAGGAACCGGGTCACCGCCCTCCTCCTATTGTCGGACGTAGTCCGGAGGTGGAAGCGTCGCGCAGGAAGGATCCTCAAGGTGTTGATCGAGCCCAGCGAAGTCGCCGACGTGCTCTTCACGGACGACCCCGCCAGCTGCCGCTACCGGGTCATCCTGGAAGGTGAGTTCAGCGACTGGCGCACGGCGGAACCCATCCCCGAGCCGGGCGGCGCGTTTCTCTACCTGGTCGTCCCGCAGCGGGGTGCTCTGATGCAGGTCGAGGTCTCCCACGGAGAGACGACGTGGCGCTCGCCGGCGGTCGCCGAATCGGTGCGAGTCCATCTGTCCCGCAACTAGCAATGCAAGCAGCAGCGAGCGGGTCTGCCGCTATTTTCTTTCCCGTAATCGCCGAAGTCCTAAGCCAGACCTCCAACTGCTCGTCATCGTTCCTTCACCGGGAAATTCAAGTATCGAAATCGCGGTCGTCTGTCGGCTTGAGTCGTACTGAGCGTTCGACTTCGGCCACGTTGGCGTGCTGTTGGAGTTTCGAAAGGAGCTTGGATTCAATCTCGCCAGTCAACTTATTCCCTACGACTGATTTCACTGTCAGACCGATTTCTTGAAGGGCTGTCAGGCACGAATCGTCCGGCGAGGCCTTCAACGAAACCAAGACCTTTGTCTTGTCTGATTCTTCTCGATGCGGTTTGTTCGCGTCGAACAGTTTGCGCAACGAATCGGTCATGTCTGCCTCGCGGGTTCGATCTCCAACAGACGCTTCACTTGCAAGCGACCATAGCCCCATCGAGCATTCCAGCAGGGTTGCGTAAACTCGTCCTGTGCTGCCGACTTGATGAGCCTGCGCTTGATCTCGGCCCAGCTCAAATTGTTGTCTTTTTCAAGCAGCAATGTAATCGCACCTGTGACGTACGGCGCGGACATGCTGGTCCCTTGAAGTGCCGCGTACGGTCGACCCGGGGCGCGCAGGAAATTTGGAATCTCTGCTTCGCTCGCATCACTGGAAAGCGGCGCAAGCAGAAGCTGTCCCGGCCCGGCGATCTCCGGCTTGTTGTGGCCGTCACGCGTCGGCCCCATGCTGCTGAAGTGTGAGATATCGTCCACATTGATCGCGTCTGCACGAAAAATACCGCCGGGCCTGTTGGGATCTCGGCTAGGCCACTCTTTGCGGGAGGCGTATGACGCAACAGTAATCGCCGAGAAGGATGTCCCCGGCATGCCAACCAGATGCGAATCGGTAGCACCGCTTGAAAAATGTCCCATGGCACCATCCGGAATCCAGCCGTGAACGCTGCCAACCTGGATTCCGCCGTTGGCCTGGTCGTCTTCAGCAATGACACTCCAGCCGCTCAGCAGTGCCGGGTCCGGATCGGTGACAATAAAGAACGTCGTCGAGAGATCTAGACTGTAGGGATGTTGCTGATGACTGGCCTCAACAAAAATGCTGCCGAGGTTAAATTCTTGCTTACCGTTCTCCGGGGCATTGAATAGATTGCCGGTCGGCGATCGGAGAGAGATTGTTGCAGCGTCTTCGCGTTGATGCCACACCTGCACGAGAATCAGTCCGGCTTCCACCGGGCCACTCGCGGTTTGGAATACTCGACGGTTGATTCGAAAATCGGCAACCCAGCGGTCTGGAGGCGTCAGCCCCCGGGCGAGTGTCGTGCTCGCGTGGATCGAGTCATTGCCCTCGTTACCTGCAGAAACAACAACCACACGACCGTCGCCAGAAAGATCGTCGATCACGCGTTCGGAGACCGAAGAGCCGTCGTGAGCTCCGAAATGGCCGCCAAGACTGAGGTTGATCACACATGGCTGATTACGTGTTTCGGCCACATCAAAAATGTGCTTGATGGCGACCGCGATGTCCGCCGTATCAAACGTTGTTTTCACAATGGCCAAGTCCGCCTCCGTGGCAACGCCGCGCCATTTTCCGCTTGGCGATCCGGAACCGTTTCCGGCAGCGATTCCTGCGACATGTGTGCCGTGACCAACGACGTCAATCGATCCGTCTGCGTCTCCGGCATCAACGTCGGCTTGCGTAAACTCTTGACCCGTTTCCTGATCAAGGTAGTTCACGATGCGCGTGGAACCACCTGACTTAAAGGCCGGATGCGTGACGTCAATGCCTGTATCAATGATGCCAACCAAGACGCCTTGGCCCGTCTCGGACACAGTGGTTGACCCTGCATCCACAAGCCCTGTGGACTCATGAGCCTGATCGCAGGTCGGCTTGAGACGTGTGCTGGCTTCGATGTACCCGACTCCGGCGTAGCCGGCCAACGACTTGAGTTTCGAACGCGGAATCTTTGCCATCAACTTGCTGGGTGTCAGCGGCGTCGAGGTACCCCCCAACGACTTGATCTTTTTCTGCGTAGCAGTGCCATCTACGCTTTCGACCAAGACCGAAACGAGATCCTTCTGGACGTAATCGTTGGCTGCTTTGGTCGACATGCGATCGGCTAAGGAACGAATACCGAGTGCGACCTTCGAGACGCTTGGTGCCGCCGCTGCTTTCGGTTTTTCGGCGACACCAAGCTTGTGTGCCAGCTTCGAATGGCTGGCACCAAGCAGCAAACATGGATCAAGCTTCGAGAAAGCAGAGATCGTTTGCCTCGTTGCGGTTTTCTTCTTGGTAGTTTTCCCTTTAGCGGCCTTTTCCGTTGTCTTCTTCTTGCTTTGCTTAGGCATGATGTGCCTCCAGAGGTGAGCTTGAGAAAGCGAGTCCGACGGCGATCGGCTCTTTCAGGCCCCAGTCGAGTGTGAACAGGTGGGGGTCCGTGTGGGTCTCCTCCCTCCGGGGGCTGCACGTCCCAAGTCGCATGGTCGTTTATCGACGCCAGGACCGTGGTGAGGCAAAGCCTAGCCCCATACGCGGATGCCGTCCACGGTTAACAGTGGAAGGGAATTGAGCGCTGAGGTTGACTCGTCCGGTCAGCTCGCCCGGGACTGAGAGCACCCGAAACGCTTCGCTCACGGGGACTGGTTCTCGAATGGCTCCAATCGCCGTTTCGCCTCGTCCACCTCGTCCGCGTCCCGCTGCCCTGCAATTCTCGCCACCCAGGTGCCGGCAAGGCTGAACACCGGGGCTTCGATTGCATCGAACTCGGGCTCCCCAGGCAGCGCGAACCGCTTGCCAGCGGGGAGGTCCCAGACCTCCCACGCCGTGCCGGTCTCTCGAACCAGATACCGCCCCTCGATCCGAGAATCCCGAAGACCGTCCGTCACATCGGGGAGTCCCGAACCGGCTCTGGGTTTCTCTTGCTCGTCCCATTGCGGACATAGGCTGCGACGTGCGTGCCATCGGGACTCAGTACAGTGGAGGCATGAAGCACTGGCGAGAGGATCTCGAGCCGGTCGCTCAGTCAATCCACTCGACTCGGCAGCGCTCAATCACTAGATCCGAGCGGAGCAGACCCTTTGGGGCCGGCAGATTCTTCGATTCATTCAGGTCAAAACTCACTCGCTGACCCGCTTTGATTGGAACGGCGTTGAAGCCCCGATCGCGCAGCGAAGACAGTAAGGCGGACTCGAGGGCCGTACCCATATCCTGAAACTTCGCCGTTGATAGGGCCGGCGCGATGGAATTGCAGGAACCCAGGGCGATGCGCAGCCCATCGAGCGCCATGGTCGCTGCGTTCGTCTGGAATCGAGGAAATAGCTTCATCGCGATAGGGAACCGTACTTCAGAGACCTCACCCCAGGGGTCGCTCGTTAGAACCTCACCAGCGTCGGTGAGCTGTAGATACCGGGCTTCGTCGCGGTACCCGGGAGCTGTGAGCACGATCCGGTACACGCCCGCTTTCATTTTCAAGTCGGCGAAAGAAGTTTCGGATGCGCTTTCAGAAAAAGAGAGCTCTTGAGACGCCTCCGCGAGCGTCATCTGAACCGATTTGGGTCCCACGTCACCGATGTGGGTGACGCCGTCGAAGCGGCTCAGATGAAGCGAGACGAACGTGTTCACGGAGCCACCGATCGACAGCGTGCCATCCTCTCCATGCAGGACCAGCACCTCGATCGGCTCGCGCTCCCCGAGGAGATTGCTCAGGCGATTCTGTAGCTTGGTCGTCAGCTGATCGGCGATCACGCGGGCGGCGTCCGAGCCTGACGCCTCTCTGGCGGTGAACTGGCCGCCAATGGGTATGTCGAAGACAGAACGTGTGGTTCGGCGGGCGTCACTGACCACGAAAGAGACGGACAGCTCATCCGAGATACGGTGCTTGAAGAGGGAGGGTACGAGCGCGACAAGAGCGAGGAGCAACGGCACTGCGATGCTAGGGATCACGAAACGGGGGTCTCGCCACCATGCGAGCTTCTGCTCCGGCATATTAGCCTCCAGCGTGATGGATAGGTCGCTGAGATTAGAAAAGCGCGGAATAGCGACTGAAGGAATCGCGGAACAGCATACTCATTTTTCCCATGTTTTTTCTCGCCCAGACGAACGGCAGGTCAGAAGATCGTTTGACCGCAGAGAGAATTAGTGGGACAGAACTGGGACAAACCCTGTTCGCGTCATTGACCTGACCCCGCGGTTAGTACCACGTTCTATCTCAGTAACTCGGTGCTGACAAGAGGTTGTTGAGGCCGGCGCCGAAATGCTCCACCAGGCGCCAGCGGTTCGCTGGCCCAGGGAGCGTGATTCCCTTCTTGCAGTTCGTGATGTGCGGGCTCCGCATGCCGGCACGCTCAACGAGCCGGGCCTGGGATAGCTCGGTTTCCTGCGTATGGGCTTGCACGGGTTGCTCGATGTAGTGCGCCGGCTGTGGGAAACCGCCAAGGCCAACCACACCTTCTACTTGTGCCCCTATGCGAACTCCTCGATCGGCATTTCTTGGACTCGCTCGAAGAACGAAATGAGGATGCCCGATATGAGCCTCCGGCTGCACGATCTACGGTATCAACCCCTGGAAAACGCATACGCGGCGCTGTTGTTGCGGTTGTGCGACGCAGCCCGTAGCTTGCCGGTTTCGGGATCGCGACTGATCGCCACCCAGATTCCCTCGCCACCGAAGCGGACGCCGGCGAAATCGATCTCCTGGTAGGCGTAGCCGGTGCCCTCGAGCACCTCGGGCGGGAACCCGCCGCCGATGACGCGGAAGGTCTGCTGGAGGGTCGCCGGGTCGGTGAGCGGCAGGAAGAAGTCCGGGGCGTTGATCGCCTGCTCGACCGTCATCCCGTACCGGGTGAAGCTCATCAGCCCCTGAAAGGTGCGCTGATGGAGACCCGAACCCATCGACGCGAAGCCGAGCACCGCCTGGCCCTCCTTGAGTAAGATGCCGGTCTCGGTCGGCGCCGGCAGCCGGGAGCCGGGCTCGAGCCGGGCGATCTGGGCCTGCTGGAACGATGCCGGGTCGCCGACCGTGATCCCATCGATGACGATGGCGGTCTTGCCCCAGAGCACGCAGTTGATGCTGTGTGTGATCGCCGCGATGTTGCCCTCGGAGTCGATCGCGACGACGTCGTCGGAGTGCTTCGGGGTCTGGGGAATCCAGCGGGCGATCTTGGCGCCGGCATCCATGCGCGCCCACATCTGGGCGGCGTACTCCGGCGTGACCCGCGCCGCGTTCGTGATCTCGAGGCCCGGATAAACCTGCGCCAGCATCTCGGCGGGCAGCAGGTTGAGGAAGCCCATCTGGGTCACATCGAGCGCCTTGCGCAGCGCCTCCGCAGATTCGGTCCAGTGGCCGTCATCGAGCATCCCCGAGGCCAGGGCGAGGTTGTAGGCTTCGATCAGGGCCACCCCGCCGCTGTTCGGCGGCGGATTCGTGTAGAGCTGGTAGTCGCCGAGCGGTGCCACCAGCGGCTCGTCCCAGATCACCTCGTAGGCGGCCAGATCCTCGAGGGTCATCTTGCCGCGGTCGGCCTGGATCGCGGCCACGACCTTCTCGGCCCAGTGCCCCTTATACATGTAGTCGGTGCCCTGCGCGGCGATGGCGCGCAGCGTGGCGGCGAGCCCCGTCTGGCGCAGAACGTCCCCCTCGGCGTAAGGCGAGCCGTCGGCCTTGAGGAACGTGGCGCGCGTCTCATCCAGCCGGCTCAGGTCGTCGTGGCGCGCGGCGAAGTAGCCGGCGGTCTTGGCGGAGATCGGCATGCCCTGCTCGGCGATGTAGATCGCGGGTTGGAAGAGCTGCTCGAACGGCAGCGACCCGAAGCGCTCGTGCGCCGCGCCCACTCCCTTCATGAAACCGCCAACGAGCGCGGTGCGGCCGCTCACGGCCGTGCCGTAGATGCCCTCGGGCGATGACAGGTCGATGCTGCCGGGGATCGACAACGGGTCGTCCTCACCGAGCACGGTGTTCCACTCAGCATTCATCGTGTGGACCCGGCCGGTCGCCGCCTCGTAGTAGACGAGCGACATGGTGCCGAAGTAGCTGATGGGCGCGCCGGCGGTGAGCGCCACCTGGGTGAGCGCCGTGGTCATCGCCGCATCGATGGCGTTGCCGCCCTGCATGAGGGCTTCGAGCCCGGCCCGTGCCGCGAGTCCGTTGTAGGCGACGGTGACGGCCCCCCTCGTGCCGGTGGCGACCCCGGCCTCCGTGCGGTCGACGAGCTGCGCCTGCATGGTGCGGTCGTAGTCGTCTTGCCAGGTAGTGGGGGAGAGGTCGAGAACGGCCTCCGGGGGGCGGCCGACGCAGCTGACCGCGAGGACAAGGCACAGAATCAGGGCTCGCTTCACGGGATCACTCCTACGCATGGGCCTGCGCGGCTTCGGCCATGGCGCAACGGCGCGGGTCCCCGCACGCCGATCGCCTGCCGGTGTCGGGGTCGATCCAGATCCCTTCGAAGGAGCCCATGCCCCAGTTCCACTGATTCACGGCCTGGATCGGCAGCCCGCGGGCGATCGCCGCGTTGCGCACATCCTCGTTCAGGTCGACCTCGACCGCTGGGAAGCTCCCGGCGGAGGAGTAGGCGTTGCCGAAGCGCGGCCGGTTGACCGACTCGTGGATCGGGATCCCGAAGTCGATCATGTTGGTCGTGTTCTGAACGATGTTCTGCAGCAGGCTGACGCTGGGGGATCCGGATGCCAGCATCGGCTTGCCGTTCCTGAACACCATGTTCGGCGCCACGTATACGGAGGCGCGGTACCCGGGCTTCGGCATGATGCGGAAGAAGTGAGCGCCGGAGGCGACAATCGTGACGCCGGCGGCGAACAAGCCGTTGCTCCAGGGCAGCGACATGCAGGAGTGCAGGAGGGTGGCCACGTTGCCGGTGGCATCGACCGCGGTGACGTGGCAACTGCCGGGCGGCGGCATCGACGGGGTCTCGAGGGGCTTGCCCATCTGCAACAGGTCGAAGCGCATCTTGGCGTATTCCTTCGACGTGATCAGGTCGAGCGGCAACGGGTGGCTCTCGGGATCGGGCTGCTTGGCTCCGTCGGACAAGACCTGGTCGCACATCCGCGACATCTGCCAGAGCGTCTCAGCCGAGTCGGTCGGCGGTCCGAGCCTGTCCAGATCGAGCAGCTCGACCATGTGCAGGATCTCGATGACGTGGGTGCCGCCGTTGTCTGGAGGAGGTGAGCCGGCGAGCTGATAGCCGCGGTAGCTACCCCAGGCGGGCTCGTCGAAGCGCACGGCGTAGCGGGCGAAGTCCTCCGTCGTGATGACGCCACCGGCCGCCTGCACGACCTCGCTGTACTGGCGCGCGAAGTCGCCGAAGTAGAAGTACTCGTTGCCCTCTTGTGCAAGGCGCTCGAGCGTGTCGGCGGCGCGCTTCTGGTACAGCATTTCGCCCGGGTTCAGGAGCGCGCCGTTCGGGAAGAAGATCTCGCGACCCTGCTCGTTGCGACCCAGCATGTTGGTCTGAGTGAACATCTCGCCCCACAGGAACGGGTGGATCTCGAAGCCGTCGCGGGCGTACTCGATAGCGGCGGCGCAGAGCTCGCGGGAGGCCTTGGTGCCGTGCCGCTCGCGGCATGCCTCGTAGCCCGCCCAGAAGCCGGGGACCCCGGCGCCGAGCCCGGTCGCCAGGGCCCCGGGGCCCCAGTTAGCCAGGGGCGCCAGCGGGGCGTTCATGCCGCCGTTGACGTAGCTCGTCTCCCCGGTCGCGGCGTTGTAGTAGAGCATACTGAGCACGCCCGTGATCCCGGTCATGTGGGGCTCGACGACGCACTGGGTGACCGAGGTACAGAGCGCGGCGTCGGCGGCGTTGCCGCCGGCCCGCAGGATGTCGGCGCCCGCTCGGGTTGCCAGTGGGTGGGCGCAGATGACCATGCCTTCGTCGCCCTCGACGGGTTCCTTCAGCCCGAAGATCGCCTTGCCGACGAGGCGGCGGCGCTCCTCGGGATCGAGCGATCCGGGCGTCGCCCCGCGCGGTCTCGAGGGGGCAGTCGCCAGGGCCGACGCGGAAGCGGCCGTCGTGGCGGCCGCCGCCGCCGAGCCCGCGCCGAGGATCCCCGCAGCGGCAGCGCCGCTCGTGGCCAGCTTGAGAAAATCGCGGCGGTCGGTGTTCATCGGTGCCTCCTGTGAATCGCGGCGCGGCCAACTTGTGAACGCTCGTTTGTATCTGATCCTGTTATCGCCAGCATCGCCTGGGCCTCACTCCCCTGGGTTGTACTGCCGCTCGCGGTTGGCCTCCACATCCTCCCGGTAGAAGTACACCGGCCGTAGATCCCCGGTGACATAGCGCGCCACCTGGTCAGCGAAGTGCGGTGACGCCGGATCGCCACTCTCGCCGCCTGCCGTGATCGCGCGTGCCTGCAGGCGGTCGCCGAACTCGACGACGGCGACGAAGCTGTTGCCGCCGGTGCCGTAGAGCCGCTTGGTGTTGAAGCGGCGGGCGCCGAAGGAGGCCAGAGAACCCCAGCGGCCGGAGGCGAAGGCTACGGGGACGCTGGGTGCGGTGTCGTCGTGGGGCTGGAGGATGTCGCCGGTGAGGCGCTGGAAGCGGTTGATCTCGCCCCAGGGGGTTTGCCAGCTGCCGAAGTCCTCGGTGAGGCGGTTCGAGGCCGCGGCGAGGGCTTGCAGGCGCTGCCGGGCGGTCATGTGGGTGGCGACATAGTCGGACGCGGACATGCCGGCAGCGCGGGCCTCGCGGAAGGCACCTCGCATGAGCTCGTCACCCCAGAAGATGGCCAGCGCCGTGGGCACGGAATCGACGCTGAAGCGCAGGTCCCAGGCGCGCAGTGCCGCGATCTGCTCGGAGAGCTCGGCCTTGAGCGGCTCGGAGTCGGTTGTCTGGTCGTAGGCCTCCAGCAGCGCCGGGATCAGCGGCTCGAAGGCCGTAAGGTAGCTGTCGTAGGCGGCCGCGATGAGGCTCTCGAGGGTGAAGTCGGTCTTGCCCGCCAGCACGCGCACGGCGTGCAGGCCCCGCGCGTTCTCGCCGCTGGTGTTCACGTAGGGCGCGTAGTCCTCCTGCTGAGGGCTGCTGTCGCCGCTTACCGAGTAGGGCCAGTTGTTGGTGTTCTGGATCCAGCCCTCCGGCGGATTGAGGGCGTTGGGCGACTCCTCGACAGGGGTCAGGCCCTGCCACTCGGTGGCCGGATCGCTGCCGTTCACCGGGCGGTTCCAGTCGAAGCGCGTATCGCGGATCGGAATGAAGTTGGCGTGGAAGTAGGCGATGTTGCCCTCGGCGTCGGCGAAGACGGTGTTGTTGGAGGAGTTCGTGTGCAGCTCCATGATCTGTCGGAACTGCGCATAATTGGCCGCCTTGGTGCGGGTGTACGACTGGGTCAACGCCGTGACCGGCTCGTTCATCAGCTTGACGGCCACCCAGCGGCCGTCCTGCCCGCGGATGATCGGCCCGTGGTGGCTGTGATAGACGGTGAACTGCTGCTCGGCCATGTGGTCGTCGTCCCTGTAGGGCACAGTAATGACCGTCTCTCGCAGCCGCCGCTCCTGTTCGCCGTAGGGGTAGTAGACGCCGTCCTCGCGAACGCTCACCTCGTAGGCGTACTCGTCGATGGCGTCGGCCCCGGTGGAGGTGTGCATCCAGCCGGCGGTCTCGTTGAAGCCCTGGTAGACGAAGAACTGCCCCCAGGTGACGGCGCCGTAGGCGTTGAGGCCCTCGTTGCTGACCATGTGCAGCTCGGAGCGGAAATAGAACGAGGTATGGGGGTTGATCAGCAGCAGGGCGTTGCCGTTGACGGTGTTGGCGGGGGCGATGGCGAACCCATTGGATCCTGTGAGCTCGGCGAACAGCTCGGCGAGCGCGATGTCGAGCTCCCTAGAGCGGGCCTCGTTGACCGCGACCGTGTCGTCGGACTCACCGTAGAACGCCTGCAGATCACGTAGTGAGACGCGCTCGATATCGCCGCCTATGCTGCCCTCGCTGAAGGTGAGCGCCATCCACGGCTCGAAGCGTTTGATCACCCGCGGCTGCACCTGTGGGTTGGTGTACAAGAAGTAGTTGAGGCCGGCGGCCCACGCGTCCATGAGCCCCTTGAGCCAGTCGGGGCTGGCGGCGTACTGGGCCTTCATTTCGTCGGGATCGATGAACAGCTTCATGCGCAAGTCGCGGTAGATCTCCACCTCGCCCTCGGCCTCGGCCAGGCGACCCATCGAGTTGAGGTAGTTGACCTCGATGCGATTGAAGTCGTCCTCGGCCTGGGCGTAGATCATCCCGAAGACCGCATCGGCGTCGGTGGCGCCGTAGACGTGGGCGATGCCCCAGTCGTCGCGGATGATGGTGATGCCGTCGGCCCGCTCCCGCCAGGCCCGCACCTCGGGATCTGGGGCCTGTCGGGGGGTGCATGCGATAAACGAGAACGCGATGGTGAGGAGCAGCAGCCGCACGGGGCGACGGAGCGGGTCGTTCGATTTCATGGCGCAGGTCCTTTGCGGCATTGCGCCTGCCGTCGATGTTACGTGGCCGGCAAGGCGATCACATAGACGATGGGTCTGCAGCATGGTCAGGGTAAACGCTGTCGACAGCAAGGACCCTCTCCTCGCGACAGTCTTGGCACCTGGCGCCGCCGAAGCGCTAGAGCGGTTCGAGCAGCGCCAGTGGCAGTACCTGTGCGAAACGGAGGTGGTCGCGCTCGGCCGTGAGCAGGGTTACGCCGAGCTGGCCGC
>JACZXM010000497.1 GCA_022571615.1 Acidobacteriota bacterium
GGGCGGTCGTGATCGCGGCGATCACCAGCTGCACCAACACCTCCAATCCCAGCGTCATGATCGGGGCCGGTCTGGTGGCCCGCAACGCGGTGCGGCGTGGCTTGGACCGCAGGCCATGGGTCAAGACTTCGCTGGCGCCCGGGTCGCAGGTGGTGACCGATTACCTGCGTCAGTCGGGTCTGCTCGAGGATCTACAGACCCTGGGATTTTACATCGTCGGCTACGGCTGCACGACCTGCATCGGCAACTCTGGCCCCCTGCCTGAGGCGATCGGCCAATCCGTTCGATCGGAGGATCTGGTGGTCGCGGCGGTGCTGTCGGGGAATCGCAACTTCGAGGGACGCATCCATGCCGACGTCAAGGCCAGCTACCTGGCGTCGCCGCCGCTAGTGGTCGCCTATGCTCTGGCCGGGACCCTGGACATCGACTTTGTCAACGAGCCTCTGGGCACGGACACCGAGGGCAACGACGTATTCCTGCGCGACCTGTGGCCCACGCAGGTGGAGATCGAGGAGACCATCGGCAGTGCAGTGACGCGGGAGCAGTTTCTTCACCAGTACGCCAACGTCTTCGAGGGAAGCGAGCAATGGAGGGCCATCGCTACCAGTGGCGGTGATCTGTACGAGTGGTCGGAGGCGAGCACCTACATCCAGGAGCCCGGGTTCTTTCAGGACATGCCACCCTCGCCGGAGCCGATTCGGTCCATCCGCGCGGCCCGATGTCTGGTCAAGGTTGGTGACTCGGTGACCACCGACCACATCTCTCCAGCCGGTTCGATCGGCCCTAACACGCCGGCGGGCAAGTATCTGCTGTCGCTCGGTGTGGAACGGAAGATGTTCAACAGCTACGGCTCGCGCCGCGGTAATCACAACGTCATGACGCGGGGCACGTTCGCCAACGTTCGTATACGTAACCAGCTGGCCCCCGGCACCGAGGGCGGCTGGACGATGGATCTGCTCGACGGTCAGGTCAAGAGCATCTACGAGGCGGCGCTCAACTACCAGGCGGCGGGAGTGCCGCTCGTCGTGCTGGCTGGCAAAGACTACGGCATGGGCTCGTCGCGCGACTGGGCGGCCAAGGGAACGCTTCTGCTCGGGATCAAGGTGGTCATTGCCACCTCGTACGAGCGCATCCATCGTTCCAACCTCGTGGGCATGGGCGTGATGCCGCTGACCTTCGCTCCGGGGGAGAGCGCCGACAGCCTGGGGTTGGACGGCTCCGAGGTCTTCGACATCGAGCTGCCTGAGGATCTCCGACCCAAGCAGCGGGTACAGGTGCGCGCCACGCGCTCCGACGGCTCGGTCCTGACCTTCGCCACCATCGCTCGCATCGACACCCCCGTCGAGGTCGACTACTACCGCAACGGCGGCATCCTCCACACCGTGCTTCGCCGCATGGCAGCGACGAACTGAGCGCTGCTGCGCCGGCCACCACCACAGCTAGGTCGGGGCTGCCAAGGCGCTGCTCCGGCGGAGCGCGGAATCTCTTCAATCACCCATTGCCTCCCACCCCCACCGCAGGAGACACCTGCTGCGTTCCCTCCGGTCATCCCGCGCCCGCTACTCGTGGCGCAAGAAAAAGATGACCGAGGTCGTCACGACGCCCTCGAAGTCCAGGATCAAGTGCGGGGTGCGGTGGGTCTCCTCGGGCATGATGCACGGATGGCGCAGGGCATAGCCCGGAATCTCGAATCTCGGCGGCTGGATCAGCTTCATGCCGGAGGCAGCCACGATGTGCTCGCGCAGCTCGTCGATGGTGAAGAACTCCGCATGTTGGCGGTCGTTGAGAATCAACTCCGTGGCCACCACTACGACGCCATGTGGACGACAAACGCGAGCCTTCTCTCGCATCGCCTGTGCAGCCGCCTGGTTGCCTCCGAAGTGCTCGATCGATCCAAGCGAGAACACGATGTCGAAGCTATCGTCGTCGAATTCCAGATGCCGCCCGTCCATGCGCAGAAAGCGCAGCCGGTCCTGCCGGTAGTCGAACGGAGCGTACTTGCTGGGGTCCAGAAGCACGTCGGGATCCCCCTCGAGCGCACCCTGGAGAGCCCATTCGCCCTCGTACAGGTCGGTCGCGGTGACATCGCCCACATGGTTGGCGAGCCAGTACAGAATCGCCTCGTGGCCGCTGCCGACACCGAGGCAGCGCGCATGGCCATGCAGCATGCCGAGTACCCGCAGCCCGTACACGGTCTGGGCCCACTCGAAGCCCTTGCGGTGCATGAGCTCGAGCGAGGACGACAGCCCGAGTTCATCGAGCACCGCGCGCCACTCCTCCAGCAGCCACTTGCGCGGGTTGCCGCACTCACATATTACCGGGAGCGGGAAATAGGTTGCATCTGATCAGGCGGCATAGCGAACGGTTTCT
>JACZXM010000498.1 GCA_022571615.1 Acidobacteriota bacterium
GCGTTTCTGGAAGGAACCTTCGCCTGGGCGCCCCCGGTCGATCGCAACGCCCTCCAGCTTCCGGTCCTGCAGGACATACCGGCTCGCCGGCGGTGGGCGTCGGAAGTTGGCAAGCAGGCATGCTACAAGTCACCCGAGCCGCCGATCTGGACCCGACGCCTCGACGCGGTGCTGCTGCACCCGTGGGCCGGACCGCTGATTTTCGTGGCCGTCGTGGCGGTCGTGTTCCAATCGATTTTCACCGTGGCGCAACCGCTCATGGACGGCGTCGAGGTGCTGGTCGCGGATTCGGGACGCTGGCTGGGAACGACGTTGCCCGCCGGTTGGTTGCGGTCGTTCCTGGTTGACGGCGTCTGGGGCGGTGTGGGCTCGGTGATGGTCTTCTTGCCGCAGATCCTGATCCTGTTTTTCTTCATCGGGCTGCTCGAGGATTCCGGTTACATCGCCCGAGCGGCGGTGATCGCAGATCGTTCGATGCGCAGGGTCGGCCTGCAGGGCAAGTCATTCCTGCCCTTGATGTCGGCCTATGCCTGCGCGGTGCCGGCGATTCTGGCGGCGCGCACGATCGAGAGCCAGCGCGATCGCATCGCCACGATCCTGATCGCCCCATTCATGACCTGCTCGGCACGGCTGCCGGTGTACATGCTCCTGATCGCGGCGTTTATTCCCGAGCGCCCGCTTCTGGGGCCATTCCTCGGAACCCGCGCGGCGACCATGATCGGGTTGTACGGGCTCGGCCTCGCCGCCGCGGTGGCGACCGCGGCGATGTTGCGGTCGACCATTCTCAAGCCGACCTCGACTCCGTTCATGCTCGAGATGCCGCCGTACCGCGTGCCGTCTCTACGCCAGATCGGGATGCGTCTGTACGACCGCGTGCGCATCTTCGTGCGCCGCGCCGGTACCATCATTCTGGGGGTCACGGTGGTGCTGTGGGTGACGACGCAGCTGCCTCTGACCGATGGCCACGCACCCGTGCTCGAGCACAGTCTCGTCGGTGGACTGGGCAAGCTGATCGAGCCGGCGATCGAGCCGCTGGGTTTCAACTGGAAAATCGGCGTCGGGCTGGTTAGCTCGTTGGCGGCGCGAGAGGTGCTCGTCAGCACGCTGGGGACCATCTACGGCCTGGAGGAAAGCGATGAGAAATCGCCCGAGCTCCAGGGGCGCCTGCGCCAGGATCTGACGCCGGGCAGCGCGGTGGGGTTGATGATCTTCTTCGCCTTCGCGCTCCAGTGCATGTCGACGGTCGCCGTGGTGCGGCGCGAGACCGCCGGCTGGAAGTGGCCAGTGATCCAGTTCACCTACATGTTGATTCTGGCCTGGGTCGGCGCGTTCGTGGCCTACCGGCTGATCGGCTGAGTCCAGATCAATCGAACGTCCCCGGTTCGAAGGTCATCGCGTGCACGTCCATCTCCTGCAGCTCCATCCGGCCCGGGTAGGCCGCGGCGCGGTCACGAAGCACTGGACTCGGTCTCCGAGCCGGTCGGCACAACGATTGCTGGCAAGCTACCCAGCATGTCATTGAGCTGGCGAATCGTGGTGTCGATGATCGTCTGCAGCTGGGTGCTCAGCCGCCGCGCGTCCACGTCGAGCTCGGCCATGACCTGGAGCTGGCCCTCAGTTGGCTCAGCCTGGGTTCCCATGACCCCGCGCATCAGCGACTGGACCTGTTCGCGCAGTCGCGGATAGTCGCGATAGCCCATGCCGTTTGGCGGCCGTTGAAGCTGATCCTCGAGATCCTCGAGCTCCTGGAGCGTGGTGCCGATCTGCTCGGTCACCTGCTCGAGATCCTCGACCTCGGCGTCCGCGACGTCGCCTTGCAGAGTCTCGAGCTGGTCGGTCAGATCGGCGACGCGGTCAACGAGCTCGTTGGCCTGCGACACCGCCGCCACCAGCTGCTGTGCGGTGTCGTGCTGCGCCCGGCGCTGCTGAGCGCTCAAGGCGACGCGCGGATCCCACCGCAGCTCGAACGTGCTGGAGCTCTCATGGTCTTCCACCGTTACGGTGGCGGTGTACGTTCCCGGTAGCGCGGGAGCCCCTAAGCTGGCGAAGCGACGGAAGAAACCGCCGCCGTCCTGCTGGCGGCGCGAGGGTGTCGGGCCCTCGTGGCGCAGGTTCCAGACCGCCCGATTGACGCCGGCACTGGGCTCGCGGTCGGTCACCTCGGCCACCGGGTCGCCTTCGGCGTCGCTGATGCGGATCTTGATCGGGCCCTCGGGGGCCTGCGCGAGGAAGTAATTGATGGTGGCGCCGGCGGGAGGGTTCTCACCGCGGAACACGCGCTGCCCCTGAGAGGCGTCGCGGTTCCATTGCTGCCACCAGGTGGCGCGGCGGATCGGAAACACGTGGAGCGCCTTGC
>JACZXM010000499.1 GCA_022571615.1 Acidobacteriota bacterium
CTTACTTTTCAACTTGGGTATTCACCAGGCGATTCCTAGGCGGGGCACCTTGGAGCGAAGCATATTTGGGACGGTTGTCGGGCGGGCCGGAGGCATGCTCGAGATGCCACAGCTCCGATTCCCACTCTTCGAGCCAGCGGCGCCGCCCCGCTCGTGGAACGACCAGGCTGGCGAGCCAGAGCAGGCGAGCCGCGACCGACCGGCTACGGAATCTCCCTCCCACGTTTCAGCCTCGACCGTGCTGAGCAGGGACGCCGAACATCAAGACGCCGTAGCTCTCCAGCGCTTCGTCCAGCGCATCGCGGCCGGCGCGCGACAGCTCGTAATACCGCCGGCGCGGCCTGCCCTCACGCTCGGCGATGCGCTGGTCCTCCCACGAGGTCGTCACGAACCCGCGCTTCTGCAGGCGACCGAGGGTCACGTAAACCGTGCCCGTCGCCAGGCCGGTGGCGGCGATGATGTCGAGTCCGTAGCGATGCTCCTCGTGGATGGCTCGCAGAATGGCCACGGTCGCATACCCGAGTCGACGTTTCTTGGGTGCCATGTCCGGGGCCTCTCCCGATCGCCTATATATATATGCTAGATACCTTACAAATATAGCTAAGGCGTGCCCCCGGAATGCAAGTATCAGCATCCACTAACAACGCCAGATGAAAAGTCCCGCCGGAAGGTTTCATCCCGATCGTCGAAGTCCCTCTGACAGGCGACGCTTGAGGCCTGAAGAGAGCACGTCGCGTGTGAGCTACTCCACGCGCCGTAGGATGGCGAGCGAGAGGTCGTCGTGCGGCCGTGCATCGCCGACGAAGTCGGTCACCGAGCTCAGGATCTTGCGCCCCGCCTGCTCGGCGGTGAGCCCGGCGAGGGTGCCGACGAGCTTGGCAACGCGATCGTCGCCGAACATCGCGTCGGCGTTGTTGGTTGCCTCTGAAAGTCCGTCCGAGTAGATCACCACGAAATCGCCTGCAGTCGTATGCAGCCGCTGCTCGGAATACTGCGCGTCAGCCTTGATCCCGAGCGGCAGGGCGACGGGGTCGGTGGTGGTCAGCTGGCCGCCAATCAGCGCGATCGGCGGCATGTGTCCTGCGTTGACGAAGCGCACAGTTCCCGAGTTGCTTCTGATTTCGGCGAAGATCAGCGTGGCGAAGCGATTCGGAAGACCGTCGCGGTGGAAGATCCGATTCGTGCGCTCGCAGAGCCCGACCAGCGATCCGACATCGGTAGCCAGCGCCCGCAACGTCGACTGTAACTTGGCAGCCAGGAGTGCCGCGCCGAGCCCCTTGCCGGCGACATCTCCGAGGGTGAGCCCGAGCTTGTCCTCGCCAAGCTGCAGGTAGTCGAGCACGTCGCCGCCCACATCGTTGGCCGGTCGGCTGTACAGCCAGAGATCCCAGCCGGGAAGCTGCGGGTTGTCGGCCGGCAACAGCGCGAGTTGGACCGCACGTCCCACCTCCAGCTCGTCGCGTGCCAGCAGCTTGTCGCGCAGCTCGAACATCAGGACCAACAGCAGCGCGGCGAAACCGAGGGCTACGATGCTGACGCGATCGCCCAGGAGCCCGTAGCCGCCGACCCCGAAAGCGACCATCAGTAGGATGCGTCGTGCCGGTCCGAGCGACAGAATGAGGCGCCGCAGCAGCCAACCGACGGTTGCCATGCTGCGCTGCAGTCGGCTCATGCGCGCGAGCCGTTCCCGCTCATCGTCGTCGAGGTAGAAGGCGTACAGGTCTTGCAGGTCGCGCCATACGGAGCGGTGTAGGTCGGCTCGACGCAGATCCGCGAGAACGGTGCGTCCGATGCCGCTATCGCTTTGGCTCGTCGACTGCCTCTCCTCGCTCACGGGACCTTCCGGTAGGAACACCCATCGATGTCCTCCCGAGGATAACCGGGATTCGGGTTGCCGGTACCGTCATGCGAGCGCGACCCACGCCACTTCTGCCACGGGCTGCTAGTCCGCCAGGTAGTCAACCAGCTCGCCGAGCTCCTTGTCCCAGCCTCGGTCGTTGCCCTCGCGCAGCAGCTCGGTGCCGAAGCCGGTCTCCTCGAGATCGAGAACGGTGCCGCCGTTTTTCCCCGGGCTGATCTCGAAGGTCACCAGCGTGGTCGGGGTCTCGTCGAGCTCGACGTCCGCATCGCGCGCCCAGCGCCAGGCGATTCGGTGGCGCGGCTCGAACAGCTCGATCTCGAACGCGTAGCGGCCGTGATCGTTCCAGACGAAGTAGCCGCGGTTGCCTGGTTTCATCGCCGCGATGTCGACCACGTCGGGAAACCACTGGGCGATCTGCTCCGGATCGCTGATCGCCTCCCAGACCCGGTCGGGCGACGAGTGAA
>JACZXM010000500.1 GCA_022571615.1 Acidobacteriota bacterium
GGACGCTCAACCGGCCGTTCGCCATAAGCACGAAGTCGGTGAAGGTACCACCCGCGTCGATACCGATGACGAGCTTGGTCATGCTGAACTTGCGCTAGCAGGCCGTGGTGGACGTGTGATGGGTCTGGTTACAGCGCCAAGGACGCAGATACAAGGCGCCGCGGCGTCGGCGATGCCAGCGCGCATCGTCAAGGAGCGGCAACGCCGCATCTGCGCCCTTGGCGGTGTAACTCTTCGGGCAAGTGGGAGTTGCCTAATCCGCCCCATAGACGAGCTCCTCGATGGCGCCATGAATGCGATTGACGGTAGCGGCCGAGGGCGGCCGGCTGTAGCGAGAGACGACGACCGCCACCAAGCCGTTCGCAACGAGCGCCCATACGCCGCCATGCAGTGTGAGCGGATGGGGCCAAACGACCAGCGTAAGGAAGAGCACTGCCAGACCGACGCCGATACCGCTGAGCACACCCGCGGCCGTGAGCCTCGTCCGCGAGGGGAAAGTAACACCGAGGATCGCCGGCATCAGCTGCAGAGCTCCGGCGCCCGAGAGCGTGACCAGGATCACGAGATACTCGAAGGTGTACACACTGAGTAGGTAGCCGATGATGAGAAACCCGAAGATGAAGATCCGGCTCACCGCGATGTAGTGGGCCTGATCCGCTTCGGGGCGGACGTAGCGTTGGTAGATGTCCCGGGTCAAGACCGCCGCATTGGCATGCAGGATGGAGTCGAGGGTCGACATCGCAGCAGCCGTAGCGCCTGCCAGGATGATGCCGGTAAGCCACGCCGGCGCGTGGGCGAAGAGCAACTCCGGGAAGATCCGATCGGAGATCGCAAGGTCCGGCATCGCGATAGCACCTCCCAGCCCGACGAGCGCGGTCGGGATGAAGAGTGTGACAAGAAAGATCGGGATCGTCGCGCCGAGCCACTTCAGCGTTCGGGCGTCGATGGCGGTGTAGTAGCGGATCATCATGTGCGGCTGTAGCACGACTCCGAACGAGAGCGTGATCATCATCCCGAACCACATCGGGTAGGTGAAGAAGCCCTCGGGGCCCGGCAAGGTGAGCAAGTCGGGTCGTTGCGCGCGAACGGCCTCCAGGAGTTGGACCGGACCGC
This sequence comes from Acidobacteriota bacterium, assembly GCA_022571615.1. Lineage (GTDB taxonomy): Bacteria > Acidobacteriota > UBA890 > UBA890 > WLXD01 > JACZXM01. The sequence goes on from JACZXM010000500.1 coordinate 1,114, forward strand.
CGAACAGCTTGTAGGCCAGATACAGGGCGCCCACCCAGACGGCGACGTACATCCACACACCCTGCAGCACGTCGGTCCAATACACCGCCCGGAGCCCACCTACCATCAGGTAGGTGGCTGCAACTACGAGGAGCACGGCGGTCGCGACTTCGAAGGACACACGATCACCGGAAGCGGCGCTGATGATGTATCCGAGGCCCTGGGCTTGAACCTGTATGTAGAGGATGGTGAAGACGATCGACACGGCGGCGACCACGACCCGTACGGGCTCGCTTTCGTAGAAGTCGGCAAGCATGTCGGCGGGGGTCATGTAGTTGAACTTCTTGCCCAGGATCCAGATACGCGGACCCAGGACGAAGGTCACCGCCCCGGTCATGAGGGCCCACGTCCCGGCCACCCAGAAGCCGATACCGTGGGTGTAGAAGAAGCCGCTGCTCCCCAGAAAGGCGAACGCACTGTGGTAGGTCGCCACCAGCGTCAGGTAGAGGACGAAAAAGCCCGCCCGGCGGCCGTACAGCAGGAAGTCCTCCAGGTTGACCTGCAGGCTGCGGTTGGCGACCACCCCCAGCACAAGCGTCAGCAACAGGTAGACGCCGATGATGGAAAGGGCGATCACCCACGGGTCCATTGTTCAGCCCTTCTGCGTCACAGCTGCCGCTTCGCTGCGTAAAGCAGCGTCGCGAGCTTCGCCGCGTAGACCACCGCCAGGTAGACGAAGACGAATGGGAACCCGAGCACCGTGGGCTCGATGCGGTTGGCCAGGGGCAGCAACGGCCATTCCGCGAAGGCCAACCACACCAAGTAGAGGCCGACGGTCAGCCGGCCCGCGGCAGTGCGCGGCAGAAAGTGCGACGGATAGTCCCGGTAGCGATTGTGATTGCCGGTCGTTTGACTCACGTGGGGAAGTCAACTCCCGCCCGTTCGGGCCCTTTCGTGCTCGGTCCGCTCCCGGCAGCGACCCGAAGCAGAACCCGGGCCGATCCAGCCGACCCACCGATCGGATGCGAGTTTCTCCGTTGCAGTCTAGTACCCAAGAGTCCCACTGACCGGGCTCCGAGGTGCCCTGCGACAAGTTGATACAAACTATTACCACCCGTCGACATCGGCAGGCGACAAGTTGCCTGGCCGGCCGGAGCGGGGGACTCCCCTCCGTCTCTCAAGCTTCGAGCCTAGCAGGCCGTGGTAGAAGTGTGGTGGGTCTGGCAAGTGG
>JACZXM010000501.1 GCA_022571615.1 Acidobacteriota bacterium
AATGCCCAGCACGATATATACGTACCAACTCGGCGGGCACCGCCAGAGCAACAACCGCGAGAAAAAGCGCCGCATCCCCTTTACCCCAAAACCCCGCGCACCCAGAATAAAAGCCGCGAAGGCCGGCGCATACACGGCCAGGATAAACAGCGGATTCGTCATGCTCAATTCGCCGAAAACCGCCTCCACCGGCTCGCCAAGTGCGGCAACTTGCTCGACGATGCGCTCGAAGAGCTCATCCGACATGGTCTGCCGAGGTCGTGGCGCTACCGAGACCGGGCAGAAGGAGCAAGCCTGATTGCACGCGCTATGGGTCTCGATCGACACGTACCGCAAGCGGAACCAGCGATCGGGATCGTCATCGGGCCGCACGAGCCAGCGACGCTCTGCCAGCAGCAGCAAGCGACGCGACGGCCTGGGCACGCTGGCGGCGCTGGCAACCAGGTCACGGAGCTCGCGGTAACCCTCTGAGACGCTCCGGAGCGTCGCGTCCGCGTGGGGGTTGTACAGACTGTCCTGATCGGCGTGGATGTACGGGTTGGCTCGGAGCTTCATGACAGGACCTGCGCTGGCGGTGACCCCGCGAGTCGCGAACCGACCGTCGCAGCATCGGTTCCCATCGAGCTAACGACGGCCCAGGAGCCGGCGGGTGATAAAGCGTAGTGGCGATCGTTTGAGCTCTTGTACGGCGGCTCGTGTCGAGTCCCGTTCTTCGCGCGCGAGTACGGCCTCGCTGCTCAAGATATCGGTGGCCCTTGCCAGGGCTGCGGGCGTGAGTCGCCGACGATGCTTCTCTAGAACTCTGGCACGCGCCTCCAAGTAACCCGGTTGAGAACGGGGGTCGCTGCCGAGCGCCTGGTCGCTGCCGACGAAGTGACGGTATTCGCTCGTCACCCGAGCAACGTGATGGAACCCCACCCGCTCGCTCAGCCGGATGAGCAGATCCCAGTCTTCGAACAGGTCGAGACCGGTGTCGAAGGGACCCACCGCATCGAGCAAATCCCGGGCGACCAGGACCGTATTGAACGGTATGTAGTTGTCCAACAGCAGCAGATCGCGGTCGAAATCGCGGCCGTAGGGGAACCGCTCCTTTATGCGAACCCACACACCCGGCTCTCGTAGGTCATACACGCCCACCGCGCCGTCGGCGTAGACCACCGGGGCTCGGTGGCGGAGGGCGGCGCCGACGAGGACGTCGAAATGGTCCTCCGTAACCAGATCATCGTCATCGAGAAAGGCCACATACTTGCCCGTTGCCGCATCGACACCTGCCTGAGCGGCCGCCGCACGACCATGCCTGGGCAGCAGATCCACGCGCACGAACGTGAAGGAGTGGTTCGGCGACAGAGACGGGATCGCCCCGCCGTCGTTTACCAGCACGACCTCAAGATCAGGATAGCCGGTGCTGGCGAGACTCTCGAGAGCCTCGACGAGTCTCTCGGGCCGATTGACCGTACGTACGATGACCGAGACGCGCGGTCTGTCGCCGCGCGCAGGCACCACGGGTACGTAGCCCGTTCCGATCGTCTCGCTGGGTCGCGTCACCAGGTCGTGCGCGCGCAAGCGACGATACGCCTCGACCGCCCTCACTCCCGGCGCGAGTGTGTAGGTGCGATAGCTGCGCAACCCGAGGGCGGCCTCACGGTAGGGATGCCGGGTCAGTTGGCTCTCGTAACAGGCGATCGCCTGCTCGAGGACCGGAACCTGCGCGGAAACATCGACCAGCAGGTCAGGGTTCAGCGGCTGGTTGACCTCGTACTGGAGAATCGAAGTGTGGCGAGTAGCCTCGAACAGGGCATCGTCGGCAGCTGCCGCCGCGAGCGCCCGGCGCAGACCGGCAAACGCCGCGAGATGATCGCTAGTGGCCTCGTGTGGCGATGGCACGAGGACGAGATCCGGTTGGTGCTCGAGTATCGCCGCGCGGACGCCCTGGGCAATCACGGCAACGTGAGAAGCAAGAACGCCATCGCGGATCCCAAGCTCGCCGAAGTCGCCCACGCCGAGCACTTCGCCGGCACGGCGCGACTCCAGGCGCCGGCGCCTGGCGTAGCTCTCGCGATCATCGACGTCCTCGACGCCACCACTGCTGTCGCTGAGAAACAGCACGCGTATTGGGGCACCGGCCGCGGCGAGTTGGATCAGCAGCCCTCCGCATCCGAGAGTCTCGTCATCGTAGTGGGGTGCAACAACGAGTACACGGCGCGCACGGACCTGTTCGACACGGCCCGGGGGCGCGAGCTTGTCAGCAGCCAGGGTCATGGGGCTTCCGGGTTTGCTACAGTGGTGCAATAGATCGCCGCAAGCTCGGACTATATGGGA
>JACZXM010000502.1 GCA_022571615.1 Acidobacteriota bacterium
TTGACTGATGAGCGTCGGTCGGTGTTGAAGGAGACGACCGTACTCGACGATGTCTCCCTCGACAATCTCCCCCTTGAAGGTTGGGAGGCGAAGCGGAACTGGCGACGACTGATTCTCTCCAAGTGGGATGAGGAATTCCCCTTTCCCGACGAGGTCCTCGGCCGGGGGGGAAGGCCCCTCACGCCGGACGAGGAAGAAGCGTTCGAGACACATGCTTCAAATATCACCAGCGTCTCTACGATTAGGAGCGGTCTCGACGAGCTGATCGACAGAGTGGAGGCAATGCGATAGGAACAATGCTGTCGAGGCCTCGATGCCGAACCCAGACCTGATCATCTGGCCTGAAATGGGCACACCGGAGGACATCCTCCAGAAGATCATCCACAATGCAGGCGGGCGCGACGGCATGAAGGTCTGGGTGCCCGGTCCGCAGCAGCCCCGTGCTGCGGGCGCCGCCACAGGGCCGGGAGGTCTCCGATGACACTCGCTAGGTGGACACCGCCGCGGCTCATCTCCGCGCGTCGTCCCGACCAGCGCACCGTTGAATGGCTGGAGCTCTTCTACGACCTCGTCTACGTTGCCGCCTTGATCCAGCTCGGCCAGAGCCTCGTCGGCGATCTCACCGTACGTGGGGTTGGTCGCTTCGTTGTGCTTTTCACGCTGTTGTGGTGGGCCTGGACCGGTACCACCTTCTTGATGAACCGCGTAGAGGTCGACGACCTCGTCCATCGCTCGTTGATGATCGGCCAGATGCTCGCGATTGGAACACTGGCCGTCCTGGTGGACGGCGCGTTCGGTGCCCACTCGGCTGGTTTCGCCCTCGCCTACTTCTTCATCCGGTTGACGCTGGTGCTGATGTATGCCCACGTTTGGCGGCACCTCCCCAGGGCGCGGCAGCTGGCTCAGCCCTTCCTCGTCGTGTACGCGATAGCGGCGGCCTTGTGGCTGGTGTCGACCGTGGTCCCTCCTCCTGGCAGGTACTGGCTCTGGGGTGTGGCCTTCCTGATAGATGTCTCATGGATCGTTTCGCCACGGATGCGCAGACGCGTGGCCTACGAGTATCCGCCGGACGAGGAGCACATGGCCGAGCGCTATGCGCTTTTCACGATCATCGTCCTGGGCGAGTCGTTCATCAAGATCTTCGGAGCGGTGGCCGACCACGGAGTAACGATCAGCACACAGGTCAACGGCGCACTGGCGTTGCTCATCGTTGCTGGCCTGTGGTGGACCTACTTCGATGATGTGGCCGACAGCCCGATCAAGTCGCGGTCGGAAAACGTACCGAAGGTCGCCTTGTGGACGGTTCTTCACTTGCCGATGACGATGGGCCTCACAGCTGTGGGCGTCGGCCTCGGAAAACTTGCGCTGTCCGACATCGGCGAGCCTATGGATTCCTCGGCAGCGTGGCTCCTGATCGGGGCGTTGCTTCTGGTACTCCTGTCGGTAGCCGGCCTCGACATGATCACTCGCAATCGTCACTTTGGCGTCACCGAGCGGGATCGGCTCATCCCCAGATTCGGCGCAATGGTCTTACTCGTCCTGCTAGGCCTGGCGAGCTCGGAAATGTCGGCGACGGTCTTCGGAGTGGCCGTGGCGGCGATCGTCATAGGGCAGATCGCCGTCGAAGTGGTAGTGGCCAAGCGGGCCGACCAGGCGGTGCGCGTCGAGGTCGAAGAAGTGATGCGCAGCGCCCTGGCCGACGCACGGTGCGAGCACCTCGCCAACCTGGCCGACACGCGTCCGAAGACGGCCGGGTGCATGCAATGCATCGAGAACGGATTGGTCTGGGTCCACCTTCGCTTCTGTTCGATTTGTGGGCAAGTCGGATGCTGCGACGATTCCCAGGGCAGACATGCCTCGGCGCATTTCCTCGAGATCGGCCACTCCACGATCCGTTCGATGGAGCCCAGCGAAGACTGGGCATGGTGCTACACCGACAGGGTTGGGCTCCGATCTGTTACCGGCGTCTCGGACAGCCGCTGAACATCACACGCCAGAGAGGAGCGCTATTGCTGAAGGGGAAACGCATCGTCGTAACCGGCGTGCTGACCGACGAATCGATAGCCTGGCACGTGGCGCGTCTCGCCCAGGAACAGGGAGCGAGCATTGTCGTCACCGGATTCGGCAGATCGATGCGTCTCACCGAGCGCTCGGCACAACGGCTCCCCGACCCTCCGCCGGTCTTGGAGCTCGATATCACCGAACCGGCCCACATGGAGGCGCTGGTCGCAGACCTCGACGAGCGCTGGGGAACCGTCGACGGAGCTTTGCATGCCATTGCCTATGCCCCGGAAGATGCCCTCGGTGGATTGTT
>JACZXM010000503.1 GCA_022571615.1 Acidobacteriota bacterium
AGGGGGCGTGGGATTGGCCGTGGTGCCGAGACTGATCGCACCGAGAACCGTCAGCAAGGTGACTGGGTCTGCGGGCGATACGCCCATCAGTAACGAGCCCAGCAGCGGCGCCAGCGCCGCACTGGCCAGGAGTCCCACGGCGGCGCCCCCGACTACGAGCACCAAGGCCGAGCGAAGCAGTAGCTGAACGGTTTGCTCGGGGGGCGAGCCCAGAGCGATGCGGATCCCCATCTCCCGACGCCGCGTCGTGGCTGCGACCGCCACCATGCCGTAGACACCCGTGAGTGCAAGGAGCAGGCCGACGGCGCCGAGTCCGCCAGCAACCCTGCTGGCGATCTGCTGCGGCAGCAGGAAGGCGTCGAGGATCGCCCGTTGCGAACGCGCGTCGCGCAGCTGAGCGTCCGGATCGAGGTTGTCGAGGTGCTGCGCCACTTGCCGCGTGAGCGACGCTGACGGCAGCGTTGTCCGGATGACGAGGGTCATCGTATGTCGCGGGTGCTGAGCTAGTGGCAGATACATCAGCGGGCCGGATTGTGGGTTCTGCACCAGGTGCAGCGTGTCGGCAGCAATGCCGACAACGCGGATCTCGCGTTGGCGCAGCATCAGCAGCTCACCGATCGCGCTACGGTCCGGCCACAGACGACGCGCCATGTTCTGGTTCACCACGGCGACATCCTCGGTCTCGACCCTGTCGGACGCCGCGATCGCGCGTCCATCGAGGACGGGGATGCCGGTCGCGGTGAGGTACTGCCAATCGACCACATGGGCGTCGACGAAGAACGCGCCCTGACCCTCCGGCGGTAACATGCCAGGCACCGTCACGGGCGTTGGGGTGTTCGTCACGCCCACCGGTGTCGACGAGCTCATGCCGACAGCCGTTACTTCGGGCATGATGCGTACGTCCGACGTGAGAAGCTCGAAGAGGGCCGCGGCCTCGGCTTCCGTGTGGTCGTCGACATCGAGGGTCACGCGTGCAAGCTGCAGGCCCGACGTCGGAAAGCCGGGTTCTCTGGTCAGCCCGGCATCGAGTGCGCGTAAGAAGAGCCCCGCCACGACGAGCAATACGACGGATACCGCCACCTGAGCGCCAACGAACAAGCTGCGCATGCGCCGGGTCGCGGGCGTGCCCCCGCGTACGCCTCGCAGCACCTCTGCTGGCGACGTTGCCGTCGCCTGCCACGCGGGGTGTAGGCCGGTCGCCACGGCCGTGAGCAACGTGATCAGGCCCGTGCCCGCGAGGACCCGCGCGTCGACGGCGAAACTCAGGCCGAGTGGTATTGCTGCCGTGTCGACAAGGGCTCGCAACATGCCTTGAAGCTGCAACGTCAGCCCGGTCGCGGCGATCGCGCCGAGGCAGAACAACATCAAGGTTTCGGTCAGGAGCTGCCGGACGATCCGCAGCCGCGAGGCGCCGAGAGCGAGCCGTGTGGCGATTTCCACTGCACGGGCTTGGCCGCGGGCCAGTAGAAGGTTGCCGACGTTGAGGCAGGCGGCCGCGAGCACGAGCGCTGCCAGCGAGCCCATTACCCCGACGAACCCGAGGACGCCGGCGCGCATGCTCTCGTCGAGTCCCGTGAACCGACTCAGACTGACGCGACGATCTTGATGTGTATCAGGGTACTGCTCTTCGAGCGTGGCTGCGATTACGTTCACAGCAACGTGTGCGCCCGCCAGTGTGGCGCCGTCCCGCAGCCGACCGATGAGTTCGAGCGTCTGGTTGGCGCGGTCGGCGAGGCGCGACCCCGGACGCATGGTCTCGCTTGCGCCCAGGGGCAGCCAGATTTCCGACGGGAACCCTATGAACCGGCCGTTGTACCCGGCTGGGAGAACACCGATTACCGTGACCACCTGGCCGTCGAGTTCGATGGTTCTTCCCACCGCATCGGGAGCCTCCCCCAGATGCCGCTGCCAGAACCCATGCCCCACGACCGCGACGATCGGCGCGCCAGGCTGCGCTTCGGTCTCGTTGTAGAGTCGGCCAATTGCCGGCTCGACGCCGAGCACGCGGAGATAGTTCGCCGAGGTGAACTGCCCGGTCACGGTCAGACCCCGGTCGGGTCCCAGCTGCATCCGAACGCCGCTTTGAGCGGCGATATCGTCGAATGCCGCGGCCCTTCGCAGTTCCTCATACTCTGGATAGGAGAAGCCGACGAAACTGTTGGCGCCCGGCTGATCGACGTGCAGATCCACCAGCCGAGAGGGCTCGTGCACTGGTAATGGCCGCAGGAAGATCTCGTTGGCGAGCGTGAAGACCGTGGTGTTGGCGCCGATGCCCAGGGCGATAGCCACCACGCACAGCGTCGTCGCA
>JACZXM010000504.1 GCA_022571615.1 Acidobacteriota bacterium
GGTGCGCACGGCAAAGTCACAGTACGGACAGACCCTGTTGCAGAACGGGATGTGAACGTACAGACCGGCCGCTTCCATGCTCCGGGACAGTAACAGCAGCACGGTGGTTCGGCATCTGCGCCCTTGGCGGCGGAGCCCGACGCAACTCACTCTCACCACCGCCCGGTAGTGCGCCTGGCGTCCTGGCGATGGTGTAGCATCGGCTCGCTATGACCCGCCGAGCGGAACAGGCCTCCCACCTTGACCGGCTCAATCCGGCCCAGCGGCGCGCGGTGACCCACGGGCTGGATGGCGATCCGCGCCAGCCGCCACCGCTGCTGATCATCGCCGGTGCCGGTAGCGGCAAGACGCTGACGCTGGCGCACCGTGTGGCGGAGCTCGTGATCCGGGGAGTCAACCCGCAGCGGATCCTGTTGCTGACCTTCAGCCGGCGCGCCGCCCAGGAGATGAAACGGCGAGCCGAGCGCATCGTTTCCGTCGCCGTGCAGGGTCGGTACTCTGCCAACAGTGCCGGATCGGGAGCGTTGCGGTGGGCCGGCACCTTCCACGCGGTGGCCAATCGCCTGCTGCGGCGGTTCGCCTCCGCCGTTGGTTTGGCAGAATCCTTCACAGTGCTGGATCGGTCCGATTCCGCCGACTTGATGAATCTACTGCGCTCCGACCTGGCGCTGGCGGGCAAGGGACGCCGTTTCCCGCAAAAGGGCACCTGTCTGACGATCTATTCCCGGGTGGTCAACAGCGAGCTCGCCTTGGACGAATGCCTGCAGCGACACTTCCCGTGGTGCGCCGAGTGGACCGACGCATTGCGGCGCCTGTTTCGCGCCTATGTCGAGGCCAAGCAGGACAGGGCAGTGCTGGACTACGACGATCTGTTGCTCTATTGGCACCACCTGATGCTGGAGCCGGAGCTGGCGACAGAGGTCGCTGAGTTGTTCGATCACGTGCTGGTGGATGAGTACCAGGACACCAACCTGGTGCAGGCGCGGATCCTGCTGGCGCTACGCCCTGCGGGTCGAGGGGTGACGGTGGTCGGCGACGACGCCCAGGCGATCTACGGCTTTCGAGCCGCGACGGTGCGCAACATCCTGGATTTCCCGCGCCAGTTCGAGCCCGCTGCTGAGGTGGTGACTCTGGAGCAGAACTACCGATCCACCCAGCCGATCCTGGCGGCCGCCAACGCAGTGATCGCCGCCGCCGGCGAGCGCTACACCAAGGAGTTGTTCTCGTACAAGGAGTCCGAACAAAAGCCGCGCTTGGTGGCGGTCGAGGGCGAGAGCGAGCAGGCGCTGTATGTGGTGGAGTGCGTGCTGCAGGGCCGTGAGGCCGGGGTGCCGCTGCAGCGTCAGGCGGTGTTGTTTCGAACTGCCCACCACAGCGATTTGCTGGAAATCGAGCTTGGCCGGCGCAATATCCCCTTCGTCAAATATGGGGGGCTGAAGTTTCTGGAGGCCGGGCACGTCAAGGACCTGCTGGCGATCTTGCGCTGGGCGGAGAATGTCCGCGACACCCTGGCGGCATTCCGAACGCTGCAATTGCTGCCCGGGATCGGGCCCGCAAACGCGCGCCGGGCGATCGAGCACCTGGAGGCGGCGGGGGGGAGATTCGAAGCTCTTGCCGAGGTCACCGTGCCGGCGGCGGCGCGGGCGGAGTGGTCTACCCTTGCGAAGTTGATGCTCGAGATCGGCGGCCGCCGTGCACCGTGGCCGGGAAGCATCCATCGCACTCGACTCTGGTACGAACCCTACCTGGAGCCGCTCTACGACATGGCAACGGTCCGCGCGGCGGATCTCGAGCAGCTCGAGCAGATCGCCGGCAGGTACCCGAGCCGCGAACGGTTTCTCACCGAGCTGACGCTGGATCCGCCCGAGGCCACCGGCGATGAAGCGGGGCCACCTCATCTTGATGAGGACTTCCTGATCCTGTCGACCATTCACTCCGCTAAGGGACAGGAGTGGGACAGCGTCTACGTGCTCAACGTCGTCGACGGGTGCATCCCTTCGGACATGGCGACCCGCAACGCGGAGGAAATCGAAGAGGAACGGCGGCTACTGTACGTGGCCATGACCCGGGCCGAGCGGGAGCTACACTTGATCCATCCGCTGCGGTTCTACGTCACCCACCAGAGGCGCTCTGGTGATCGGCATCTGTACGCCCCGGACGCCCGAACAGGAAAGGAGATTTGGAAATTCAAAACAGGCGGATGCAGGAGTTGTTGCGCCACCCACCATAAAGGAGGCATTCCGGAGCGCTCTTGCAACGCTTTGACCTTTTCTGCAAGCTCCTCATCGCTGGTTGCAACCATACCAC
>JACZXM010000505.1 GCA_022571615.1 Acidobacteriota bacterium
TGCGCTGGGCCACCAGCCCGCGTCGTGGCCAGGTCACGACGGGGATCCTGGGGGTGGTGATTTTCTTCGACGACTACGCCAACACGCTGGTCGTGGGCAACACCATGCGACAGGTCACCGATCGGTTGCGCATCTCGCGCGAGAAGCTCGCCTACATCGTGGATTCCACCGCCGCGCCGGTCTCGTGCGTGGCATTGGTAACGACCTGGATCGGCTACGAGGTCGGTCTGATCGGTACGGCGATGAACCAGATCGGGCTCGAGTTGTCGCCATACTCCGTCTTCCTGAACTCGATTCCCTACAGCTTCTACCCCCTGCTCACTATCTTCTTTGTTTTCACCGTCGCCAACTCGGGTCGCGACTTCGGCCCGATGCACGCGGCGGAATCGAGGGCTCGTACGACCGGAATGGTTCTCGGACCGGGAGCCAAGGTGGATCCGGCGGCGGCAGGTGATAGCCCGGAGCTTCGGCTAAAGGACGGTAAGCCGGTGCGCGCCGTCAACGCCGTGGTCCCGATCGCGGCAATGATCGCCGCGGTGCTGTCGGGGCTCTACCTCACCGGGCAGGGCGAAACCCTCCGCGACGTGATCGGCAGCGCCGACTCCTACAAGGCGCTGATGTGGGGCTCGATGGTCGGCATGATGACGGCGGTCCTGCTCACCCTGAGCCAGCGCATCCTGACCACCGGCGAGGTCATCGACGCCTGGTACGCCGGCATCAAATCGATGCTCTTTGCGATGATCATCCTGGTGCTGGCATGGTCGTTGTCGGCAGTGTCGCAGCAGCTGCGCACGGCCGATTACCTGGTCTCGGTGCTGAGCGACTCGCTGCTGCCGGCGCTGGTGCCGGCGCTGGTGTTCGTGCTGGCTTCAGCCACCGCGTTTGCCACCGGCTCGAGCTGGGCGACGATGGGGATTTTGATGCCGCTCGTGGTGCCGCTGGTGTGGGCGGTACTCGAGGGCGGGGGCGGCTCCATGCACCTGTTGTACTCGACGGTGGCGTGCGTTCTCTCCGGCGCCGTGCTGGGGGACCACTGCTCGCCGATCTCGGACACCACGATCCTGTCGTCCATGGCATCCGGTTGCGATCATGTCGAGCATGTCCGCACGCAGCTCCCCTACGCGCTGACCGTCGGAGTGGTGGCGGTGCTGCTGGGGACCTTGCCAACGGGCCTTGGCGCCCCCTGGTGGCTGTGCATGCTGCTGGGTGCGGGAGTGCTATTCGCCGTCGTGCGCGTTATCGGCCGGCCCGTTCCGGAGGCGGCGTAATCGCCAGGCCCAGGCACCGCTGACCCCGACGGCGAGAACGCTGATGAGGATGCCCCACATCAACGACTGTGGCCGGAACTCGAGGCTGACGATGGAGGTGCCTGCAGAGACGGGGATCGCCATCCATCCACCGTTGACGGTCAACACACGAGCGCTCTTGCCGTCGACACTCGCTGACCACCCGGGGTAGGCGGTCTCTACGACCACCAGCAGGCACTCCCCCGCGGCCCGGACCTCGAACTGTCGCCGGTCCGGCTCCTCATGCAGTACCCGGACTTGGCCCGCCGGAGCCACCGCTGCCACTGCCGCGCGGCCTGGCAACAACGCCGCAGCGGCCGACTCCAGGACGACGATTTCGCCGCTGGCGACCTCGGGGAGAGATCGCTCCGCCGCGGGATCGGCCGAGGGTCGCCAGGAGCAACTGACGTAATGGCGTGGTAGCGCCCCCTGGATCCGGTACAGGAACGGCAGCTCATCGGTGGAGGAGGCCGCCGTCAGATCCGTGGATTGGAGCGCGTCCAGGGACAAGAAATACTCTGCCGCCCCACCGCGCAGTGCCGGCAGGCCGGCCGGACCTCGGTCGGTGGCCTGCAAGTATTCGGCCTGGCTGCGGAGACGGAGAGCCGGGCCACCGCGAGCGGAGCGGACCCCCAGCGCCATCGGCAGGTTTCCCATCAGCCGCAGCACGCGCAGGCGGCTGGCCGAGAACAAATCGCCCTGGCTGAGCAACCGCGCCTCCCGCGCCATGTCCGCCTGGGTATAGGGACGAGAGTAGACGCGACTGGAGGAGGCGCGGACCGTGCGGGCCGCCGCGAAGTCGGCCAGGAGCTGATCGGCCGGCAGAATCGGGTGTACGAGTGCGTGCGCTAGCAACAGATCGACGCCGAGCACGGTTGCCAACAACGCCCGGTAAGGGCGCAGGGCGAGCACCGCGGCCGCGGCCAGGGATGCCGCCGCGCCATGCAGATACCCGGTGTCGCCGGTGGCAACTCCGAGTGCGGCGATGGCGATCGTCAGGGCGACGAATCCGGC
>JACZXM010000042.1:0-7667 GCA_022571615.1 Acidobacteriota bacterium
CGTATGGGCCAGTCAAGCACAGCCCGCGCAGTCCATGCCACTGCCGCCCCGATCATGATCGTCGCAAACTGGATCGCCTTCATACTCTATTCCGCCGCCGCTATCGCCCTGGGGTGGCTGGCTTCCCGTCGGGTGGAAACTGCGAAGGAGTACTGGACGGCGGGGCGCAGCCTCAGTGGCGCTGCTGTCGGGGTGTCGATCTCGGCTGGCTTCATGTCGGTATCCTGGTCGTGCGTGTACGCGGTGCAGCTGTTCTACTGGTACGGCCTCGGGGCCGTCTGGCTCATCACCGTGCCCTGGATCGTGGCGCTGGGGGGCATCTACTGGCTCTCGTGCCGGTATCACGGGCTGCAGGCGTTCAGCCAACCCGAGATGGTGCGCCAGCGATTCGGGCTCCCTGCCCAGCGCTTGGTCGCGGTGGCCTTGACCTTCGTGTTTCTTGCCTGGGGAGGAGCCGAGATCTACGTCGCGGCGAACCTGCTGGCACCCGGCATGGCCACCTCCACCTGGGTGATGATCGTGTTCATCAGCCTGGTGGTGGCGGTCTACTCGACCCTGGGTGGCTTTCGGGCCGTGGTGAGCACCGACAAGCTCCAATACGGCATCGTCGCCCTGTACATCCTGTCGATGGGCTGGCTGGCCGTGCGTGGCCTGGAGGCCTCGTCGGCAGGGTCGCTGAGCCTGCGTGAGATCTGGAGCACGATCTGGCAGCACCCACCGACCGCGGCCAAGAGCGGCAGCGCCTGGACCGATTCGTTGTCGCCAGGTCTTGCGACCATCCTGATCACCTTCGTCGCATACCTGCCGGGCTGGCTGTTTGAAACCGACCTTTGGCTTCGCGTTCAGGCCGCTCGAGACAGCCGCCAGGCGCGCTGGGGGCTCGGGTTCGCGGCCTGCAACTCCCTGTTGTTCGTCGGGCTGCTACCGCTGCTGATCGGCATCGCAGCACTGGTCATTTTTCCGATGCAAGAGGCTCGATTCCCGACCGAGATCGGGACCGAGGGCGACGCCATCTTCGCGGCCCTGGTGAGCTATTTCGCCCCCGCCTGGCTCGTCCTGTTGGTGGCTGTGGGATTGGTCGCAGCGGCGATGAGCACCATCGACACGTGCACCAACGTGATGGCACTGAGCGTTTCCTATGATCTGATGGACAGCAGCCACCGCGACCGTCAGCAGGCCGAGCACATCTCGCGCCTCGCGACCCTGGGCGCCGTCGCCTGTGCGTGTGTTTTTGCCCTCTATACAGAGTCGCTCTGGGACATCTTCTATCTGTCCTCGGGCGTGCTCACGACGGCGGTGGCGTTCCCAGTGGCCGCGGTCTTCGTTCCCTGGGCAACGGCGCGCGCGGTGACGTGGTCCTCGGCAGCGGGACTGGGTGTGACGATCGCGGCGTACTTCCTCGAACGCCACGGTGCGCTGGCATCGATCGAGCCGGGTATCATCGCAGAATCCGGGCTCGGTTTTGTCCTGTGGGGAGTCGCGGGGGCCATCGCCGGTTGCCTGGTTGGCCTCCTGGCGCCCCGGGCCGCGGAGATCGACGGCGCTGCCTAGCAGGCCGCCACGCTTTCGCCACCGCCTGCTTGGAGCCTCCTACTCCGGCTTGCGGAACTTGAGCAGCATGCGGTCGGTCATGAACCGGGTCTTGCCCTCCATGATGTAGACGCCGTAGTCGTCATCGTCGCGCCGCAGAAGATCCGAGCTGTCGACGAACTCGAACCCGGCCGCCTCCATGTCGCTGATCACCGTCTGCTCGCCCATCCGGTGGCTCTGCATGTCGTGACCCTCGTCCTGGTTCAATCGCACCTCGACGATACCGACGGTCCCACCCGGCACCAGCGCCCGGTGGATCTCGGCCAGTACGGCTGGAACATCGGGGAACAGGTGGTAGGCGCGAACCGCCACGATTGCTTCGACGCTCGCGTCGGCCAGAGCATACATATCGTCGACGAACTCGATACTACCCATCGACTGCAGATCGCCATCGAGCACCCGGCCCCGCAGAGCCTCGCTCCCGCCCTCCACGAGCACCTTGCCCGAGGCGCCAACTCGTTCGGCCAGCAGAATCGTGTTGTACCCGCCACCGGCCATCAAATCGACAACTCGATCGCCCTCGCCGATGCCGAGAAAATCGTAGACCTGCTGGGGCTTGGACCAAGCGTCCCGATCGTTGCCCTCGTCGCCGTGACTGTGGCCCTCGCCCGATTCCTCTCCGCCATCCGCGAGTGCCGCATCCTCGTCGTGTTCCTCAGCGGGCGGACTCGCCGGGGAACACGCGAACAGGAAGGCTGCAGCGAAAACGACAGCAAACAACACGAATTGGCGCATGAGAGCGGCTCCTTGAGAGTCTAGGGGACGACGCACTCGGACTGTAGCGAGTGAGCACCGCACGCTCAACCGCACCCTCTTGCCACAGGCTGTTACACTCCCGTGCCGCCATGACCGAACCGGACTCTGGAACTCTCAGTCGACAACTCGGCCTTCTCGGGCTTGCCGCCACTGGCATCTGCGCGATGATGGGGGCGGCGATCAACGTCGTTCCGCTCATGCTGCAGCGCAACGTGCCCGGCATCGGCCCTTACGTGCTGCCGGCCTACCTGGTGGCAGCCGTTCCTGCGATCCTCGCGGCGATGGCCTACGCCATTCTGGCCTCGGCGATGCCCCGAGCCGGGGGCAGCTACGTCTACGCCAGCCGCTCCCTGAACCCGTACCTGGGGTTCGTCGCCAGCTTCTCGCAGTGGTTCGGACTGAGCATAGCGATCGGAGTGGTCTCCTATCTGCTTGCTCCCTTCCTGCGCGACATCGCCGCGGCGCTGGGGTTCGAGGGGCTTGCCGCGGTCCTCATCTCGGGGCCGGTGCGAGTGCTCGTGGCGATGGCATTCCTGTGGACCTTCGCCGCGGTAAACCTGCTCGGAATCCGCGCCTACGAGCGCACGTTGGTACCCCTGATGGTGTTGATGTTCCTGGGCGGCTTGGTGGTGATCTTCACCGGATTCGGAGCCGACCACGCCGAGTTCCTGCAGGCGGTCGCCGATCGGGAGGGCGTTGCGCCCGCGCTAACCGCCACCACGGAGTTCGATCTGTGGAAGTTCGCCGCCGCCGCGGTGATGCTGTTTTCGAGCTTCATCGGGTTCGACGCGATCGCCCAGGCCGGAGGCGAGGCGCGCAACCCCAACCGCAACCTACCGTTGGCGATCGGAATCTCGGTGATCGTGGTGGGCGGCTTCTACATGCTCTTTACCGCGGCCATCTACCATGCCGTCCCCTGGCAGTACGTCGCCGCCCGGGCGACCGCCGAGGATCTCACCGCGCCAGGCCTGCTCGGATACCTACTGTCGCCCGGTTGGACCGTGGTCATCGTCGCCGGGGCGGCGATCGCCCTGGCGAACGACCTGCCGGCGATGATCCTGGCGGTCTCGCGCCTGATGTTCGCCTGGGGCGAAGACGGCATTTTCCCGCGCTTCGTGACGGCTGTGAGCTCACGTCACCACACACCGCATGTGGCCATCGTGGCGAGCAGCCTGATGGCCACATGCGGCATCCTGGGAAGCCATCTGGCGGGCGATTTCTTCCTCGGCGTGGATATTCTCGTCACCTCGATGCTGGTGAACTTCCTGTTGGTATGCCTGTCGCTCGTAGCGCTGCCGTATCGAAATCCAGCGCTGGCAAGCCAGATCCGGTTCGTGCGGCATCGAGGCGCACAGCGAGCGGTCGGACTCTCAGGGGCTCTGCTGCTCGGGTTCCTCTTGATCGTTCACCTTGCCAAGGACCTCGCGGCACCGGTGGACGCCTGGTACTTTCGTTCGACCTGGTTATGGCTCGTTGTGATGATCGTCGCTTCGGGAATCTTTATCTCGAAATGGCGTCATCTGCGCCATGATCCTGACACCCGGCGGCGGTTCTCCGATCTGCCACCGCAGTGATCCGAATCCCGTTCAGGCCTGGCGGCCCTTCGGCGTGGCAAGACGCTCCCGAGCGATCTCCTTGATGGCCTTGAGGTTCGTCTTGCCAGTGCCCAGCGTCGGGATCTCCGCCACCCGCACGTAGTCGCCCTTGCGCGGAATGAACAGGTTGGCAAGACCCATGCCGTTGAGCCGCTCGCGCGCCACCGTCAGATCATCGTCGTCCAGAATATGGAGCACCACGAGCCGCTCGCCCCTCTTGGCATCCTCGATGGCGGTCACCGCGAAAACTCGATCCTCGACACCGGAGCATCGCTCCAGAGCCTCCTCCACAACGCCGTGCGGGACCATCTCACCGCCGATCTTGGAGAACCGCGAGTATCGGTCGGTGATGGTCAGGAACCCGTCCTCGTCGAACCTTCCAATATCGCCAGTAACGTACCAGCCATCAAGGAACACCGACTCGGTAAGCTCGGGCTGATCGAGATACCCTGCCATCACATTCGGGCCCCGCACCAGGATCATTCCCTCCTGCCCGGGCCCCAGCAACTGGTGCGACTCCGGGTCGATAACGCGCACCGACACACCGGGAATCGTCTGGCCCACCGTGCCACGGCGCCAGCCTGGCTGATAGAGACCGGCAGCACGGAAGTCGGGCACGTTGACCGCAATGACCGGCGAGGTCTCGGTCACCCCATAGCCTTCCAACGGGTCGATGCCGAAGTGGTCGCGAAACGCATCGGCGATGTGCGCCTGCAGCTTCTCCGCGCCCGCGATCATCAACCGCATCGAGCCGAACTGCCCGGGCGCGATGCGCTTGGTGTACAGCTGCATGAAGGTCGGAGTGGTGAACATGATCGTCACGCCGTATCGACGCACCAGGTCGCCGATCGACATCGCGTCCAGCGGGCTGGGGTGAAAGATCACCGGGAGGCCGATGTTGGCCGCCATCCAGAGAGTCGCCGTGTAGCCGAAAGAATGAAAGAACGGCAACGGCGCCAGCAGCCGGTCCTTGGATCCGATCGGGACGATCTGGAGGCAGCCTCGCAGATTGCTGTCGATGTTGAAATGCGTCAGCGGCACACCTTTCGGCTCGCCGGTGCTGCCGCTGCTGAAGATGATGGTCGCAAAGTCGGTGACGCGGACGGGCCGCTCTGCCCCGCAAGCTCGCTCGAGCATGCGCACCGGAGCAAACAGCACCAGCAGCATCGCGACGACGCGGTCGAAGGCACCGATCTGCTTGCCCACCTCCTCGAGCCAGATGGGCTCGACGTCCTGTGGAAGATCGATGCCCGCTTTGGCGATGAACATGCCGCTGGTAACGACACTCTTGAGCTTCGCCTGTCTCGCTGCCGACTCCATCCCTGCCTTGCCGGCGGTGAAGTTCAGGTTCACGGCCGTCTTGCCAGCCATCGCCGCAGCGATATTGACCAGGGCACCGCCGACGCTGGCCGGCAGCAGGATCCCGACGTTGCGCTGCCCCTGCCAGTGGTGACGCAAGGCGCGCCCGAGGGCGACGACGCCCACCAGGCTCTTGAACCGGCTCACGTGAGGTCGGCTCTGATCGGCAAAACCCAGCCGCCAAGGATAGCTACGGAACTGCCGCACGAACCTGTGGTGCAGCGGCAGGCTGGTGTGCACCTGTTGCATCCAGGACTCGGTGCCGAGCTCGCGGACGTGGCCACGCACTTCGTGGATCGGCGTGCCGGCGGGCAGGGGCCGGCCGATGGCAATGGTGACCGGATAAGGAATCTTGGCCGGCACTTTGGAGAAGAACCGGCCACCCGAGCGGCTGAAGATGCTCCCCCAGACTCGGTCCAGGTAGATCGGGATGATCGGTACATCACGCCCCTTGACGATGCGCTCGAAGCCGCGCTGAAACGGCAGCAGCATTCCGATCCGTGTGATCTGCCCCTCGGGGAAAATGCACACCAGCTCGCCGTTGTCGATTTCCTCGCCGGCGGTCCGGAGTGCCTTTAGGATGAGTTTGGGCCCACCGGTCGATGAGATCGGTATGGCGCCAAGCGAGCGCATGAACGGATGCAACAGCCGGTGGTGGTAGAAGCTCGCGTCGACGAGGAATCGAATCGGCCGATCGGTGCTCGCCAGCAGCAAGAAAGCATCGATGAACGACACGTGGTTGGGCACCAGCAAGGCGCCGCCGCGCCGCGGAATGTGTTCGCCACCGATAATCGTCAGCCGGTAGAAGGTGTTGGTGGCAAGCACCAACACCAGCCGGACGAACGCGGCAGGCATCAGAACGAGCGCCCATATCGTGCCCACGAGCACTCCCACACCGGTGGCCACGATGATCCCGGGCGTCGACACGCCGGCGCCGGCCAAGAACGCCGCCCCCAGCGATCCCACGAGGATGCCCGCGTAGAGGAAGATATTGGAAAGGGCCAGCACCGCGCCGCGCCGATCGGCAGGCGAGCGCCATTGCTTGAGCGCGTTGAGCGGAACATTGATCAAACCGCCCGCGACTCCCATCGCGAACAGCAAGGGCAGCGCCAGCCAGTAACCCGGTGCCAGGATCCCGAACAGCAGCGTGAAGGCGGTAAGCGCCGTCGCCCCGAGTGGAATCAGACCGTACTCGACCCTCCTTCGCGAGATCCTCCCGGCGAGGATGCTGCCGGCTCCAATGCCCACCATGAGCACGCCCACGGCGCTGCTCGCCAGGGTGTTGGACAGCTCCAGGACCGTCGTTACATAGACCACGATGACCTGGAAGAGGACCGAGGCCACCAGCCAGAAAAAGATCGAGCCGAGCACCGAAAGCCACAGCACCTGGTCGGAGCGGATCGCCTGCCACCCGCCCCGCATCGAGGCGATGACACCTCCCTGAGGGCGTGCCGCCGGCACCTTGGGCACCGTTCGCGCGCCCAAGAAACCGGCAACCGCGAAGATCAACAGCGCACACGCAGCGATCCAGGCCCGGTCGCCGGCCAGGTCGAGTAGCGGTCCGGAGATACCCACGCCGGCGATGATCGCCAGCGTCGACCACATCTCGAGCACCCCATTGCCGGCCGACAGCCGATCATGCGGTAGCAACTCCGGCAAGATTCCGTACTTGGCCGGGCTGAACAGGGCGCTCTGGGCTCCGAGGCATCCGAGCAGGACCAGCGCCAGCACTCCCCCCCGCGGTTGTACGGCCAGGGCGTAGACGGTGCCTGCCATCAACAGGATCTCGATGAACTTCAAGGCTACGATGACCGATCGCTTGCTGACCCTGTCGTTGAGCGCCCCGGAGGGCAGCGAGAACAGAATCAACGGCACGGTGAGCACCACGGTGGCCAGCGTGGTCTGCTGTTGAGCCACCGCCTCGACCTGATCGGGCGACACCCCCGCGGTCATGCGACTGATCGCCAGATAGGTCACGACCCCGCGCCAGGCGTTGTCGTTGAAGGCGCCAAAGAACTGGGCGATCAGCAAACCCCGTAGACGACCGGTCACACCTTGGGCGGGGGGCTGTACGCCCACGGACGCGGTCTCATGCTCGTTCATGGCGACCTACCCTACCCGCTCGCGGCCCCGATCTCACCCCCTGGCGGGCCGTGGGTTGCCGGTGGGCGGGTTGCCGGTAGTGAGAAAATCAGCCACCAGCTCGATCGGGTGTCGCACCGGCCCATCGCCGAAATCCGCCAGCTGAGCCCGGCACGAGGTGCCGCAGGCGAGGGTCTCGGCGGCCGCACCTGCCATCGACTCGATCTCGGCGATCTCGGTCACCAGGCGCTGGCCGAGCTCTCGGCTCACCTCGTACCCATCCGG
>JACZXM010000042.1:7677-11340 GCA_022571615.1 Acidobacteriota bacterium
CCATGGTGGACTGCACCTGCACACCGGGGAGATGTCCGAGCACGGCCAGCGTGCTCGGGTACCAGCCGGCGGTCTTTTGCTGGCAGTGCCCGTGCACGATGACGGTCCGGGGAGCCGGCGACAGATCCGCCTCCTGCGGGCCTGGTGTCTCCGGAAAGGCGACCAACAACCGCTCCAGATTGCGCTCGATGAACTGCATGATGTCGGAGCTGGCGATCCCGACCATCAGCGGCCCGGTGTCGCTCGGCAGCAGCTTGGTGTGATCCTTAACCAGACACGTCAGGCATGAGGGCTCGATGCCGACGATCTGGCCTCCTTGCTCGGCAATCGGCTCGAACACGCGCAACGCCTGGCGCGCCTGGCGCCCAGCTTCCTCCAGGTTGCCCTGCGTCAGCGCCGCCCGACCGCAGCAGAACCCGCTGGCCAGCGCCACCTCAAAGCCCATGGCCTGCAGCACCGAGATCGTCGCCTTGCCCACCTGCACGTCGAGGTGATCGGTGTGACAGTCGGCGAACAAGACGATCCTCTCGGCCGCATCCTCGGTGTCGGCCGGCGCAAGCGGCTGCCGCGGCGCCGCCACGGCTCCTCCTTGGCCTGCGAACCAGTCGGTGAGCGTCTGCGACGCGACCTTTGGCAGCGGGCGCCTCCGGTCCACGTCCAGGACCTTTTCCAACACCACGCGGAAGGGCAACAGGTTGGCCAGTCCACGCAACGCGGCGCCTTTCCGTGCCAGCTGATACAGGCGCCGCGGCTCCTGCAGCAACGCCGCCGCCGCTCCATAGTCGCTGCCGCTCCTGGCGTGGATGCGCTGGCGGATGACCTCGTTCATCCAGGCGATGTCGATACGAACGGGACAAACATCCTGGCAACGCGTACAGCCAGTACACAGCTCGTTGAACTCGGCTGCCACCTCGAGCCCGCGAACACCGGCCTCCCAGGCGTTGCCTATCCCCGACTGATAGGTGGGGCCTCCGAACACGTGGCCACCGACCGCCTGGTACGGGGCGCACACATTCAGGCACGCGCCGCAGCGGATGCAGTACAACGCCTCACGGAGCACGGGATCCTGACGCATCTCCAGGCGCCCGTTGTCCAGCAGGACCAGGTGGAATTTCCGCTCACCTTGAACCAGCGGCGAGGCCCCCCAACCCGGTCCGGTGATGAACGACAGGTACGAGGTCAGCAGTTGTCCGGTGGCGCTGCGCGGCAGCAACTGCAAGAAGGGCTCCAGCTCGGCGATCCCCGGCAGTACCTTCTCGAGTCCGGCAACCGCGACGTGCACACGAGGAAGCTCCGTGGTCAACCGGGCGTTGCCTTCGTTCTCGACGATCACCACCGTGCCACTGTCGGCGAGCAGGAAATTGGCCCCGGTGATTCCCATATCCGCAGCCAGGAACTCCTGGCGTAATTGCACCCGGGCCAGCTGCGTGAGCTCCTCGGCCGTCTCGGGAACTTCCTCCAGCCCCAGGGCGTCACCGAACACCTGGCGCACCTGCTGCAAACCCAGGTGAATGATCGGCGCCACGATATGTGAAGGCCGATCGCCGGCCAGCTGCACGATGTACTCACCGAGGTCGGTTTCGCGGACTGCCACTCCGGCCTCCTCGAGCGCCGCGTTCAGGTGGATCTCCTCGGTGGTCATCGACTTGGATTTCACCGCTAGGCGGACATCCTCGGCAGCTGCGATTTCCACCACGATGCGACACGCGTGCTCCGCGTCGTCGGCCCGATGCACCGTGCCGCCCACTGCCTGCACCGCAGCTTCGAGCCGCTCCAGAAGAGCGGGGAGGTCTTCAATCGCGCGTTCCTTGATCGCCCGGGCTTGGTCACGAGCCCGCTCGTAGCCTGGATAGGCGGCCACCGCCTGGCGCCGCATCATGGCCGCGAGCCGGGTCGCCGTCGGTACCGCCTCCTGGATCGAGGGATCGATCAGTGCCTGGCGGATCTCGGCTTGGAGATCCCTGCCGGTGCCATTCATGTGGATCTCCCCGGGCTGCTCTCGTCGTCCACCACGATCAGCACCTCGAGCGCATTCGGGCCGTGGATACCCATCACCAATGTCTTGGCAATGTCGGCGGTCTTGGACGGCCCGGTAACCCACACCCAGTTGCGCTCACCGCGCTCGAACCGATCCTGAAAGAGCGCAAACGCGCTTGCGAGGTTGGCAGCGATGTCCTGCGCCCGCAGAACCGCTATGTGCACCCACGGCAGAACGGTGGCCAGACCCCAGCCAGAGTTCTCACCGCCGATCAGCAGCGAGCCCGATTCGGCAATCGCCATCTGGGCCTCGGTCAAAGCAATCTTGAAGTCCGCAATCTGCCCGCCAGCTTGGCTCACCGGAACCAGCCGCACACCCCGGGCGCTGAGAGCGAGAGGCAGTCCGAGATCTTCCGCCAGATCGAACGGCTCGTACAGTACGGAGCGAGCGCCGGCTTTCTGGCGAGCGATCTTCTCGATCGCCTCCGCCATCTCGAAGCCGCTGCACACACGCGTGGCGTTACCTCCGGCGAACCGCAGCCCGGTCATGAAAGCTCTTACCGACTGCTCCTGGTCGGGACTCATGCGCCTAACATCTACTAGCGGCAGACTCCGGTCAAACTGGGCGCCGGGGGCCGACACGAGCGGAAGAGACTCCTGGTACCATCTTCTGAGCGCGTCAAACGCACGGAGGTCGAGATGAGGGTTCTGGTCACGGGAGCCACCGGCTTCATCGGATCTGCAGTCTGCGAACACCTGGCGCAAGGCGGGCACCGGGTCAGCGTCCTTTCGCGCGATCCAGGGGCGGCACGCGAGCGCCTGGCCTCGATCGCGGAGGCCGTCGCCTGGCAACCCGATGCCGAGCCGGCTCCAGTAACGGCGATCGAGGGCATCGACGCCATCGTGCACCTTGCCGGCGAGTCGGTGGCCGCTCGCTGGAGCTCGGCGCGCAAGGCCGCTATACGCAACAGTCGCATTCTCGGCACCCGCAATCTGGTGGCGGGCCTCGCTGCCGCTACCTCCCGTCCGCGGGTGCTGGTGTCCTCGAGCGCTATCGGCTACTACGGCGACAGGGGCAATGATCTGCTCACCGAGGACTCGGCGCCCGGTAGCGGTTTCTTGGCCGACGTCTGTCGCGGCTGGGAGAAAGAAGCGCGCGCCGCCGAATCCCTGGGGCTCAAGGTCATACGATTGCGAACCGGCATCGTGCTGGGCGCCGACGGTGGCGCGCTGGCCCAGATGCTGACCCCGGCCAAACTCGGGCTCGGTGGCCCGCTTGGTTCAGGGCGGCAATGGTGGTCGTGGATCCACCTGCACGACGTGGTGCGGCTCGTGGCCCATTGTTTGGAGGCCACCGGAAACGCCGTCTACAACAACACCTCGCCGGTGCCGGTGCGACAAAAGGAGTTCGCGCGCTGTCTCGGGCGCGCACTGGGACGGCCTGCGTTCCTGCCTGCACCTGGCGTGGCGCTGCGGATCGTTCTGGGTGGATTCTCCAGCGAGCTTCTCGGCAGCAAGCGTGTCATCCCCGAGGCAACGCTCGGCTCCGGCTTCCGATATCGCTTCCCCGAGCTCGAGGCGGCGCTCGAGGATCTGATCTCCTAGCAGGCCGAGTTGATGGTAGTGGGCAAGTTTCAATTTCCCTCGACCAGCGGTAGCCCAGCTTCGCGTCGTTCGAGCAAAGCC
>JACZXM010000506.1 GCA_022571615.1 Acidobacteriota bacterium
TGCGTTGCCCCTCCTTGACGATGCATGTGGACATCGCCGCCGTCGTGCCGCCTTGCATCTGCACCCTTGGCGGCGTAACCAGACCCATCACACTCCCACCACGGCCTGTTAGGCCTGAGCGATGACAAAACCGCCGCAACACAAGACACAGGCCAAGGTCACCCAGGGGGGGTCGGCCCTTGGACGTTATCAGCAGGTCATCGTCGGCCGCCGGGGGTGGGTCGCCTTGCTGTACTTCGAGCTTTGCACCTGGATGTCGCCGGTGCCGGGAGCGCTTGGCCTGTTGCTGCGCAAGGCCTTCTGGCCCCGGCTGTTTCATTCTTGTGGCCCGGGCACCGTGTTCGGCGCCAACGTGTCGTTGCGCCATCCGCATCGTATCGCGCTCGGGAGCAACGTCGTGGTGAGCGACGGATGCATTCTGGATGCCCGCAACGAGGACGCCGACGTGGCGCTGAGCGTTGGCGAGGACTCGATCCTGGCCAACAACGTGATGATCTCGTGCAAGGGCGGGACGACGCGAATCGGCGCCCGGGCGGGGATCGGAGCACAGACGATCATCCACGCGGTGGCGGGGTCGGAGGTCGAGATGGGCAACGACCTGATCATCGGCCCGGCCTGCTACATTGCCGGCGGCGGCAACTACAACATCGAGCGCACCGACGTGCCGATGGCGCAGCAGGGCCTGCGGGAAGGGGAAAGCACGCGGCTCGGTGACGACGTGTGGCTCGGTGCCCGGGTCACGATCTTGCCAGGGGTGACGATCGGTTGCGGCAGCGTTGCGGCTGCAGGCGCTGTGCTCACCGAGTCGATTCCCGAACGCAGCGTGTGCGCCGGCGTACCTGCGCGCGTGATCCGCCAGCGCGGCCAGAGTCCGCCGGCGGATTACCCCGAGTCGTAGAGTCCGTGGCGCAACCCGCTCCAGGCCAGGGGGTGCGTTCGGGCGCCCGCCGCTTCGCCATCTCGATCGTGGTCTCGGCGTTGCTGGTGACCTTTCTGCTGCGCGATGTGGGAGCGGGCCGCGTCGTAGCCACGATTCGCGACGCCTACTGGACCGGTATCGGCCTCGCAGCACTGGCGTTTGCCGCCATGCTCGCGGCCCGCGTGGCGCGCTACCGTGTCTTGCTATCGCAGCGCGTGGGGCTGGTTCCGTTGACCCTTATTACCATGGTGCGCGGCATGCTGGCCGACCTGCTGCCGGCGCGTCTGGGCTCGCTCTCGTACGTCTACCTGGTACGCACCCGGGCGGGAGTGCCGCTCGATGACGCGCTCTCCTCGTTCTTGCTCGCGCTCGTCTTCGACATGGTGGCCATTGCGCCCTTGCTGTTGCTGGCGATGGCGATCGTCGGCGTGGGCCTGGAGGCCGGGTGGGGCCTGGTGGTGCTGGCGGTGTTGCTACTCGGCGTCTCGGCGCTGGGGTTGTGGTTTCTGGCGCCCTTGCTCCGGGGCATGGCGCGGCTCTTGAACGCCGCGTCAACGGATGCCGGAGGCGGTCTGCCGGGTGCTGCACGAACCCTGGGGAACGCCTTGCACTCAACGGCAGGTCGGGTCGATCAGGTCCGTCGCCGCGGGGTGCTGGTGCCGGTGTTTCTGTTGTCGCTCGCGGTACGGCTAACGAAGTTCGGTGGCCACTATTTTCTTCTGCAGGCGGTCCTGGTGCCGCTGGGGGTTGCCTGGGGCTCGCTGGGCTTCTTCGAGTCGTTCCTCGGGGTAGCAGGGGCGGAGCTGTCGGCGATGCTGCCGATCAGCGGCCTTGCCGGGTTCGGGACTTGGGAGGCGGCCTGGACGTTGGGCTTCACCCAACTCGGCCTCACCCCCGATCAAGCGGTGCTTTCGGGCTTCGCCACCCACGTTCTGTCGCAGTTGCACGATTACACCTTGGGCATTCTGGCGTTGATCGCTCTGATGTGGCCGGGCCGTAGATCCGGCACTCGGGAGAGGGCGTAGGAGTCCATTCGAGAACTACGGTGCTGGATCGGAGCACACTCCGTTGAGAAACGAAGGCTAACCGTCACCGAGCGCATCCAGGCGGGCGAAGAAAACGCGTGCGGCTGGGAGCTGTTCGATCGCCCACCACGGATCGTGCGCTGCCAGTTTCGCGGCCGTAAACGAGCCGGTACCGACAGCGACCGTGTGGGCGCCGATGAACTTGCCGCAGTCGATGTCGTGAGCGGTATCGCCGATCACGAAGAGGGAGTCGACGGAATCAGCACCGTAGCGCTCCTCGGCGATCCGCCGGGCTTCGCCGGCAATGTCGCGGCGCTCGATGGCGCCGTCG
>JACZXM010000507.1 GCA_022571615.1 Acidobacteriota bacterium
TCGTCGCCACAAGATCCGATGGAGACCGGGGCGGCGCGGTAATCATTACCGTGGCCGTGATCGTGAACGCGGGCAAGAGCCCCTAGACTGGCCTACAGGCCGCCGAAGTTCGGCGCCGGCAGGTAGGCGGAAAGTCGGCCCACGTCAACGGCCTGAGCTAGCCACTCGGGGCGGGCACGTCGCGCGTTTCGTTACCTCCCCGTTACCTCGAACGGGGGAAAGTGCCCGGTGAATGCGACAAGAGACCCGGAAGTCCCAGACCAATCCACTTTGCTACCAATAGTTTACGGGTATTACCCAAGAGAGGATCCAACCCCCACGGGCCATTTTCTAGCCGGTCTCGGGAACCAGCAGGGTGGCCGCAAACTCGATCACCTCGTTGAGTGCGCCGAAGCCCATGCCAGCCGCAGGTAGGCGCCGGTGAAGGCAGCCACCGGCCAGACCTCTTTCAATCGCGTCGGATCCATCACGGCTGCGGCAAAGGCTTGTCGTAGCGGGCCTGGATCAAGACGATGCGTCGCTCTCTCAAGTTGCGCTCCAGGTTCTGCATCTTGGTCTGCCTGGTGGGACCCATCAGGAGCGAGCCGACAGACCCCATGTCCGTGTCCGGGGGCGCGGTCGAGACCTTGCGTGCCCACTGCAGGGAAACCTCGGTTCGATCGTGCCATTGGCGCTGCAACAGGCCATTGCGCCGCAGGATCTCGGCCACCCGATCGGGGGTGACCAGCGAGCTGATGGTCTCCGAGTCGGCCCACGGAACCGGGAAGTGAGGAGCCCCCGCCGGTCCGGCGAAGACGTCGTGAAACAGCAACTGGCCTCCGGGTCGCAGCGCCCGTGCCAGTTCACCGTAGAAGGCCTCCTTGTCGGGGATGTTCATCTGGGCGTGCTGCGTCCAGACCACATCGAACGTCGCATCCGCTACCGGCAACCTGGTGGCCGACGCGCGCACGAATCGAGTCCGTTCAATCCCCAGGGCCGCGGACAGCAGCGAAGCGGCGTGGCATAGGTCGGGCGTCAGATCGACGCCGACCACCTGGCACTGGTGCTGCACCGCAAGGTAGCGTGAGGAACCGCCGAGGCCCGAGCCCGCATCCAGCACCTGCAAGCCCGGCCGCCAGTGGCCCATTGCGGCGAGCTCCTCGGTTGCCTCGCGGCCGCGATGGTGCATCTCGTCGATCGGCGGCAGCGCGTCGAGCTCACCCGGCCGGACGGTGTGACCGGCCTCGGCAAGGGCGCCGAGAATACGCTCTCCGAGATCTGGTGCAGCGTAGTGCTGCTCGACACGGCGCTGTGCGTGCATCGGTTCCTCCTCCAGGAGCGGTCAGTCTAGCAGCGCCGCGTTCGGCGCCACGGTGCGCTAGCTTGATGGCGCGGTGTCTGCCATCCTCGGGGAATTCCGGCCGCGCAGCGAGGTACCGGCCGACGCGAGGAAGTCCGACGTGAGCGATCCGTCAAGCCAACCCGACCGCCCTGGGGCAGCGGAGGGATCCGCCTCGGGTCGGGATTTCATCCGCACGATCATCGACGCGGATCTTGCTTCCGGCAGGCACACGGAGGTTGTGACCCGGTTTCCTCCTGAGCCCAACGGCTATCTCCACATCGGGCACGCCAAGGCTATCTGCCTGAGTTTCGGCATTGCCGAGGATTACGGCGGCCGGTGCCATCTTCGCTTCGATGACACCAACCCCGAGACCGAGGACCCGCACTACGTGGAGGCGATCAAGGCCGACATCCGCTGGCTCGGGTTCGATTGGGGCGAACACGAGTACCATGCCTCCGATTACTTCGAGCAATTGCACGAGTGGGCCATCGAGCTGATCAACAAGGGCAAGGCCTACGTCGACGATCTGGACGAGCAGCAGATCCGCGAGTACCGGGGCACGGTGACCGAGCCCGGGCGCGCGAGCCCGCATCGGGACCGCTCGGTACACGAGAACCTGGAGCTGTTCGAGCGCATGCGGTCCGGCGAGCTTGCGGACGGCTCGCACGTGTTGCGTGCCAAGATCGATATGGCACACCCGAACATGAAGATGCGCGATCCGCTGATGTACCGGATCCGGCACAGCGAGCACTATCGACGCGGCGATCGCTGGTGCATCTATCCGTTCTACGACTGGGCCCACGGGCAATCCGACGCAATCGAAGGGATCACTCACTCCCTGTGCAGCCTCGAGTTCGAGAACAACCGGGAGCTCTACGACTGGTTTCTCGACAACCTCGAGACCGCAGCGCGGCCGCACCAATATGAATTCGCCCGCCTGAACGTCGAC
>JACZXM010000043.1 GCA_022571615.1 Acidobacteriota bacterium
ATCGGTGATCTCCACGTTGCGCAGGACTTGCGGTAGCGGCTGCATACAGCTGGCCAGCTCGGCCAGGGGACGCTGCGTCTCGTGCATGATGCGCAGCACCTGGAGTGCCGTGATCAGCCCATCCCCAGTGGTGTTGAGGTCGAGGAACACGGTGTGGCCCGACTGCTCGCCGCCCAGGCTGTAGCCCCCGGCGCGCATACGTTCCACGACATGGCGGTCGCCAACCTGTGTCCGCTCCACCCGCACGCCGGCCGGCCGTAGCGCCAAGTCGAGACCGAGATTGCTCATCACCGTCGCCACCACCGTATCGTCGGCCAGCCCGCCGCGCTCCTTGAGCACGGGTGCGCAGATCGCCAGAACGTGGTCGCCGCCAATCAGGGAGCCATCGCCGTCGATGAGCAAGCAGCGATCGGCATCTCCGTCGAGACAGATCGCAACATCGGCGCCGTGCTCCAGCACCGCAGCCGAAGCCACCTCGGGATGCAAAGAGCCGACACCTTCGTTGATGTTCGTGCCGTTCGGCTCCACGCCGAGCGCAACGACCTCGGCCCCTAGCTCCTGGAGCACCGCCGGGCCGACCTGATAGGCCGCGCCATGGGCGCAGTCCACGATCACCTTCATCCCCTCGATCGAGAACCCGCGTGGCAGCGTGCCCTTGAGAAACTCGACGTAGCGGCCGGCTACGTCGTCGACACGGAATGCCTTGCCCACGGCTTCCGCGGTGGGGCGGATGTCATCGATGCTGCCGGTGAACGTGAGGTCCTCGATCTCCGTTTCGATGGCATCGGGAAGCTTGAAGCCGTCGCGACTGAAGAACTTGATACCGTTGTCCTGATACGGATTGTGCGAAGCCGAGATGACGATCCCGGCGTCCGCCCGCAAGCTGCGTGTCGCGAACGCGATCCCAGGGGTCGGCAGCGGCCCGACGAGCACGACATCCACCCCCATCGAGCAGATCCCCGCGACCAAAGCGTTCTCGAGCATGTAGCCCGACAGCCTGGTGTCTTTGCCGATGAGGATACGGTGCCGATGGGTACCGTCTCGGAACACGTGCGCCGCCGAACGGCCGAGCCGAACGGCCGTTTCCACCGTCATCGGCTCGACGTTGGCGATGCCGCGAACACCGTCGGTGCCGAACAGCTTCTGGTGTTTGGATTGGCTGGTGAACCCTGTCACCCTGGCCTCCGTGCGTGGCCACATGCACGATGCGGCCATCGTGCATCCATCGATCTCACCGCTACGTTATGCCAAACTGCGATGCTCCCCAACCCTTTTTGTGCAAGTGCGTTCCGTCGCTTCGGGGGCAACCAGGCGTGGTCCATTCCCTACCAAGGCGAGCCAGCAGGCCGTGGTGGAAGCGCCAGGCGATCGTACACGTGCACATCGAGCCGCCGTTGCGGCCTCAACGTGATGATCTCGATGCGCTCGCCGAGCGCCGGCGGATCGAAGTCGATGCGGGGCTCGACCCGATAGTCCTCTGCCCGCGGGGCGAGCCCCTCGACATCGATCGTGGCGGTGACATTGGCCGCCGTGAGCTGATTGATTAACGACGGCGGCCCACGGAGCACGATCCCGATCTCCTGCGGATTGATGACCACCCGATAGCGCGCGTTCAAGATGCGAACGGCAATCCCGTCCAGATCGACGAGAACCGGTACCTCCTCGATGCGGATCGTGAGCCGCGCCCTAGCCCCGCCTTCGATGCTCACGAGCGGGTCGTCGGCGAGCACGCCCACGTCGCGGGTGAGCGGCTCGCGATGTCCGGCGACACTGATCGTCTCAGTAGACACGGCCCTGAGCGCCTGGACCCGTGACCGCGGGCCAGACACCGTGACGTGATCGGGCTGGACCCGCTTGGCGGTGATCTCGAAACCCTCTGGGGGGCTCCCCTCGACCACGACGTTGACCGGGACATCGGCCCGCACGCGCTCTTCCAACACGACGTGAATCTGCTCCGGCTCGATGCTCTCCACGCTCACCAGCAGCGGCGTGGGGATATCCGCCGGCCTCACCGTGATCGTGTTGTCTCCTGCGAAGGCGTCGGACATGTCGATGCGCGGTGACAGCTCCCCGGGCAACAGGTCGCGCGTCCGCACCGCGCCGCCCCGCAACCAAACCTCGATCTCGGCTTGGAACGGCTGCGCCAGCGCCAGCTCAGCGGGGATGCTGCGCAACCGAACCGGCACGTTGCGCACGATGTGCGGCACCGTGGCATCGGGAACGATCGACCATAGCCCGATCGCCAGGACCAGCGAGATGATCTTTAGATGAATGTGCTCGTGGGGCCGAAACCGGGGCATGCGAACCCACTCGGGCTTGTTCATCGACCCGGAGCGGCAGGAGGCACCGCGTCGCCGGAACGCGAGGCCTCGCCAACGGCAGCAGGCGATTCATCGCCCGATGTGGAGCCCGCCTGGGCACCTGCCGGTGAGGCGACCACCAGAAGATCCCGCAGCCTGCGCCGCAACGTCGCCGCGTCCATGCGTCGTGTCACCCGCCCGTCGACCGCGATCGAGATGGTTCCGGTCTCTTCCGATACCACCAGCGCCACGGCGTCGGTTTCCTCGGAGATTCCGATTGCCGCTCGATGCCGCGAGCCCATCTCACGCGACAGCCGGGGGTTGGTGGTCAGCGGCAAGAAGCACGAAGCGGCCGCCAGCCGATCGCCCTGGATGATCACCGCGCCGTCGTGCAGCGGGGTCTCGGTATGAAAAATGGAAAACAGCAGGTCGTAGGAGATCAGCGCATCCAGCTGGATTCCCTGATCGATGTAGTTGCGCAGGCCAACCGTGCGCTCGAACACGAAGATCGCGCCGCGTCGCTCCGCCGCCATTGCCGTGGCGGCCGAGATCACGTCCTCGAAGGGCTCGCTCTGGATCGACTTGGTCAGATCTCGGAAGAACGGCGTGCGGCCGAGAATCGCCAGCCCGCGCCGCAGCTCCGACTGAAATAACACGATCACCGCGAAGACGAAGTAGGTAAAAATGTTGGACAGAGCCCAATCCACGGTCTTGAGGTTGAACAGGTTCGCCAGGCCGTAGAAGACGGACAGCACCACCAGGCCGACGGCGACGCGTACCGCTCGGGTGCCACGAATCAGAAGCAGGACCCGATACAGGATGTACGCGACAATGAGAATGTCGATCGCGGCGCGGAGATCAAATTGGGTCAGGACACTCACCCCGAGCTCTCGATTCAGAAGTACCTTGTGACGCCGGACCCCCGGGGTTCGGAGCGGATCGCGGCCGCCATATCCGCGACTCGCCGCATTGCCATTACGTCGTGCACCCGCAGGATGTGGGCACCAGCGTGAACCGCAATGGCGATCGCGGCCGCGGTGCCCTCGAGCCGTTCCTCAACGGGCAAATCTAACACCCCTCCGATAAACGATTTCCTCGACGGACCGAGGGCAATCGGGCGGCCCAGCGAACGCAGCTCCGAGAGGCGACCGAGCAGCGTCAGGCTGTGTTCGGTTCGCTTGGCAAAACCGATCCCCGGATCCACGATGATCGCCTCCGGGTCGACCCCAGCATCGACAGCCCGGGCAACGGCTTGCCTCAACTCTCCCACTACCTCGGCTACGACGTCGTGATAGATGGCCTGCTGGTACATCTCCTGCGGGCGGCCGCGCATATGCATCAGCACCACCGGCACCCCGGCGGCCGCGATCACGGCTCCCAGCTCGCGGTCGTAAAGCAGGCCGCTGATGTCGTTGACGAGCGTGGCGCCGGCATCGATCGCCGCCCGGGCCACGGACGCCTTGGTCGTGTCCACCGACACGGGCACCGACAGCGACGCGCTCAGGGCGCGGATCACGGGCACCACCCGGGTGATCTCGGTGTCGGCATCGACAGGTTCGCCCCCAGGGCGCGTCGATTCCCCGCCCACATCGACGATGTCGGCTCCCTCCTGCACCATGGCCTCGGCACGGGCTATGGCCGCGGCTCCCATCGCCGTGCTGGCGCCGAAGAACGAATCCGGCGTGCAGTTGACGATTCCCATGATCAGCGGACGCGGGCCGCATTCGAGCCGGTGGGAGCCGCACTGGAGCGTGAACTGTTCGCAGTGATACGCCCTCAGGGCAGCGGCGACCTCTTCCGCCAGCCGCAGTAGGGCGCTGGGCGCCGCCAGCAGCTGCGTGCGAGTCGCCTCCAGCTGCTGCCGGTTGGCGACAATCCAGACATCCGAGCCGTCGCCACGCTCGATCAGGCGGGCACTTGCGCCCGTCACGCCGAGCGCACGTTGAAACGCTTCGGCGGATTCGGCCTCCACCCCGTGCAGGCGAATGGCATAGGGTACGATCTCGGCCCCAAGAGGTATGAGGTCGATGCCGGAACCGGGGTCCTGGACCAGCGCACCGGGCCCGCGCGCCACCACGGGGTTATGCGGCAAGGGCATCGCACGCCCGGGCGATTGTGGCCGGGCGCAGGCCGCACCGGCCGACTCGGTCACCCCGTCAATCCTTCGGCCGGTTGGCCATCACCGATACGGGGAGGATCGACCGAGGTCTCCTCATCGGCCACTGCCGGGGCCGGCGTCGCCGGCTCGCTGGCTTGGCGGTCATCGGGCTTCTTCGGGTCCGGCAGCGGTCGTCCGTTGACCAGGGCGTCGACGTCTTCGGCGTCGAGAACCTCGCGCACCAACAGTGCCTTGGCGATCGCGTGCAACGCATCCTCGCGCTCACGCAGCATCGCCGTGGTCTCGCCGTAGGCCTTGTCGATGATGTTGCGAATCTCTTCGTCGATCAGGTTGGCGGTGCTCTCGGAGTACTGCGGCTGCTGTGCGAAGTCTCGCCCCAGAAACACCTCTCCCGATGTCGAGCGGAAGGTCAGCGGGCCGAGTTTCTCGCTCATACCCCACTCGGTCACCATCCGGCGGGCCAGATCCGTGACCCGTTCCAGATCATTGCCGGCACCGGTGGTCTGTTCGTTGAACACGATCTCCTCGGCAATGCGACCACCCAGAAGCACCTTAAGCTGGCTGTCCAGATAGAGGCGGCCGTAATTGCGACGATCACCGATCGGCATCTGCATGGTCACCCCCAGCGACTGCCCGCGAGGAATGATCGTGACCTTGTGCAGGGGATCTGCATCGGGCATCAGATACGCGGCCAGCGCGTGGCCGGCCTCGTGATAGGCGGTGATCTTTTTTTCCTCGTCGGAGATGATCATGCTCTTGCGCTCGGCACCCATGAGCACCTTGTCCTTGGCGTACTCGAAATTCACCATGACCACCCGGTCTCGGTCCTGCCGCGCTGCGATCAACGCCGCCTCGTTGACCAGGTTCTCCAAATCAGCGCCGCTGAACCCCGGAGTGCCGCGCGCCACGATCAGCAGATCGACGTCCGCATCGAGCGGGACGTGCCGACTGTGGACCTTGAGAATCCCCTCTCGGCCACGCACGTCGGGCCGATCGATCGTTATCCGCCGATCGAAACGGCCGGCCCGCAACAAGGCGGGATCCAGCACATCCGGCCGGTTGGTGGCGGCCATCAGGATGACGCCCTCGTTGCTGATGAAACCGTCCATCTCCACCAGCAACTGGTTGAGCGTTTGCTCACGCTCGTCGTGCCCACCCCCCAGACCGGCCCCGCGATGGCGGCCGACGGCATCGATCTCGTCGATGAAAATGATGCAGGGCGCGTTCTTTTTTCCCTGCTCGAACAGGTCCCGTACCCGCGACGCGCCGACGCCAACGAACATCTCGACGAAATCCGAACCCGAGATCGAGAAGAACGGAACGCTGGCCTCGCCGGCCACCGCCCGGGCCATCAGCGTCTTGCCGGTACCCGGTGGACCGACGAGCAGCACACCCTTGGGAATACGGCCGCCGAGGCGCTGGAACTTCTGCGGCTCGCTCAGGAACTCGATGATCTCCTGTAGCTCTTCCTTGGCCTCGTCGGCACCCGCTACATCCTTGAACGTGACCCGCTTCTGCTGGTTGGACGAGAGCCGGGCGCGACTCTTGCCGAACGCCAGTGCGCGGTTGCCGCCACCCTGCATCTGACGCATGAAGAAGATCCACACGGCGATCAGGATCAGCATCGGTGCCCACGAGATCAGCGCGGCGATGTAGGGGCTCTGGTTGGCGGCCTCGGCCTCGATCGCCACGTCGTGCTCCCGGAGCAGGTCGATCAGGCCGTCATAGCCCGGTGGGGCTACGGTTTGGAAACTGCCATTGCTGTCGCGATACTGCCCCTGGATCGCGGTTCCGGCGATCTTGACACTGACCACCTTGGACTGCTCCACCCGATGAAGGAAGTCCGAGAAGATGATCTCGTCCGCCGGCACGGACGTCTGGCTCATGACGTTGTAGATCACGATCGCGATCGCGATCACCACCAGCCACAGAGCTACTTGTTTGATACCGGTTCCAGCATTCATATCTATCCAGAATACACCACTCGGATCGGGCCGACCTAGCAAATGGTTTGGTTCCGCAGCCGACGGCCCTCGAGCGGCAACAGGCGAAGCCGGTGACCTTGGCGAAGCAGCCTGACTCCTGGCACATCGCGGGCTCTCTCGTCTCCGTGAACGACCGCCTCCCGGATCGCCTCGACGTGCTCCAGATGGATTCCCCGCAGATCCGCGCGCACCCGGCGCAGCGCCTCTCGAAGCACCCGGCGCAGCAAAGGCACGGGCATCCGTTGCAAGGCTTCCAGATCAAGCACCAAGCCGTCGCCGTCGTCGGCATCGATGCTCACGGCCTGGAGTTGTTCGGCCGCCAATCGTACCAGCCACCGCTCTTCCTCTTGCAGGAACACGGCGCTGCGGCCGAGCCTCTCGACCGCGCCCGGCAAGGCCGCCTCCAGCGCCGGCATCACGCTTGCCCGCACTCGATTGCGAAAGAAGCGCGGATCGGCGTTGGTCGAGTCCTCGCGCCACGCCAGCCCCGCCGCGGCCCCGTACTGGCGTAGGGCCTCACGGCGCGCGCCCAACAACGGACGTAGCAGCAACAGCTCGCCCACCCTCGCGCGCGGCCGGATCCCACCGAGGCCGCGCTTGCCGGCTCCCCGAGCCAGGTGCATCAACAGGGTCTCGGCCTGATCATCGAGCGTGTGCCCGAGTGCCAGCGCCTCGCAACGGGTCTGCCGCGTCGTGCCCTCGAAGAACCGCAGACGCTGCTCACGGAAATGCTGCTCGAGCGAGCCTGCGGCCGGCGCCGGCTCTGCAGTGCCCCCTACGAACGGCAGGCACCGATCGCGGGCCAGTCGTTGCACGAACAGCGCGTCGTCGCGCGATTCCTCGCCGCGCCAGCCGTGATCGAGGTGGGCGACCACCAGCTCGAGACCGTAGCGCGGCGACAGAGCCTGCAGCAGGTCCACCAGCACCACCGAGTCACCGCCGCCGCTGCACCCCACCAGCAGACGTCGGACTCCGGAGAACAGTTCGTGCCGCTCTACGAACTGAGCGATCTGCTCGAGCAGGGCGTCGGACTCTGGCATGGAGACATGGGTGCGGGGCAAGGGTTGCCCGTTATCGTCGTCACCGCGGGCGACAGGTAATGGCGGTGGAGGGACTTGAACCCCCGACTCGGCGGATATGAGCCGCCCGCTCTTCCGACTGAGCTACACCGCCATCGAAGTCCCGGCCGAACAAGCACCGGGCGGGCCGGGCCTGGGCGCGGCGCTGCCGATGCCGACAGCCCCTGAAAACTGGATGGTAGGGGCCGCACAGCCGCAAGTCAAAACCGTTCTAGCGGGCCGAGGAACCCTTCTAACAGGCCGTGGAGTTCCCACCCGTCGCGACCAGACACCAGCAGCGGCCCGGCTTGCGAGCCACAGGCCGGACCTGTCCACCGGCCCTGCATTTTTGGATTGCCTGGTGCGTTCTCCGCCTGCCACACTGGCTCAGGCCAGCTCCGGCGGGAGAGGGCGTTTCCCATTCAACTCGCGAACCGCCGAGGAGTTCCGATGCGCAAAGCAGCCCCCGCCTTCTGCACGATCGG
The DNA here is from genome assembly GCA_022571615.1 of Acidobacteriota bacterium. Lineage (GTDB taxonomy): Bacteria > Acidobacteriota > UBA890 > UBA890 > WLXD01 > JACZXM01. The sequence goes on from JACZXM010000043.1 coordinate 7,948, forward strand.
CCTGCTCGCTGTTTCCATCCTGGGATGCATCCGGCACGAGGGGCAGCTGGCGCTCTTTCTGACCAGCGCCGATAACACTCAACAGGGCGTCATCACCGCCCAACAGGTCAACATCGACATCACATCGGTCGAGATCCTCGAGCCGCAGAGCGGCACCTTCCTGACCCTGTCACACGGCAGTCAGATCCACGAAGTTCTCGGTCTGGTCGACCGCAACAGCCTGCTGGCGCTCGCCGATTCGCTCGACGAGGGCAGCTATCAAGAGGTCCGGCTGACCTTGTCCGCCGCCAACAGCACCGTGGTCGATGACCGCGGCCGCGTCCAGCCGTTACGGGTGGAGCCCGAGACCATCACCGTGCCGGCGTTCTTCACCGTCATCGAGGATGGTTCGACCAACGTGATCCTGGAGATCGACCTGCAGGCGAGTCTCAAGCTGAGGGCGAACGGCGCCTGGGTGCTGCGGCCGGTGATCCGGCAGGTGGCGGACCCTAATCAGCGCTGATCTGCTTCTCGGTCGCCATCACGATCACGGCGGCGGACGCGTCACCGGTCACATTGGTCGCCGTGGTTGAAGTCGGCAACCGCCTCAGGAAACCGCGCTCTCCGTGCGCGCGCGGCGTGCCTCCAGGCACTCCTCCAAAGCCAATTCGAGCTCGCCCAGGATCTCCTGCTCCGGTCGGCCCTGCACCATGGCGACCTCGGAGATGATGAGCGTCTTGGCCTTGTCATACATGCGCTTCTCGCGATACGAGAGCGCCTTGCGCTGCGACAGGTGCTGGAGGTTCTTGAGCACGTCGGCCATGTCGAACAGATGCCCGGACCGCATCTTCTCGGAGTTCTCCTTGTACCGTCCCTTCCAATTGCTGTGGGTCTCGAACTCGGAGTCGCGAAGATGAGAGAAGAGCTTCCGTACGTCCGTCTTCCCGAATATCTTCCGCAGGCCCACGGTCTTCGAATTACCGACCGGAACCATGACCGTGGTCTCGTTGGCCAGGATGCGCAGATGATAGAAATCCTGGTCCAAGCCCGCGATCTGAGTTTGCCTGATGTCCTCGATAATTCCGACTCCGTGATTCGGATACACGACGTAGTCGCCGACGCCAAAACGCAATGCGTAGTACTCCCCAGTTTCGTAGGGACACAAGAAAAACCGACCGACCAAGTTACAATGATACCCGAAAATCCGGCGAATTTCAACCCGCAGATCGGCGAAAACCCTTGCCCGGAGAGGGTTTCGACCAAAACGCCCGGTCAGCCGGCCGTTGCGGGGAGCACCTGTTTTATGTTCTGCGCGAACCCCGCGATCAGTACCCCGTGGCAGTGGCGGGCTCGCCGGCCAACAAGCCCGCTGCCCTCAGCAACTGCGAGGCCGCGAGCTCGATTCGGCTCGCGAGCAGATCGATCCCGTCGCCCGCCGCCACCGGGTCGCCGGCGGAAAGCGCCGCGAACACGTCGGGATACATGCGCGAAACATAAGCATCCTCCGTATCCGGTGCCATGACCAGGTTGCGGTACCAGGAGTCGATGGCAGTGCCTTCGGGACGGACGAACTGGCGCACCGCCTGTCGTAGCCGAAGGTTGGCGGAGCGCACCGATTCCGTCCGGCTCAAGCTCACGGTCACCACCCTGGTCCCGGACGAGACCGCAAGGTCGGTTGCAGCGCGTCGGAACCGCTCGATCGCCCGTCGTAGGTTGGCGCTCGAGAGCCGTCCGCTCCAACGCCGGTGCCGGAGCGAAGCGTCGAGCTGCTCGAGCCCGCGCTCGAGGGCCGCAGCGGTCGCACCGAACTCCAGAGGCAGCAGCTCGTCGTTGGCCAAGCGCCAGGCCATGCCCGCGGTGATCGCTGCGGCGGCGCGATGCTGGCGGTATCCGGGGTCCCCGAAGCGACGCATGTACTCGGCCGTGTCGTAGGCGGAGTGATACACGCCCGAACCGCCGCTGAACCCGAAACCGATCGAGGGAACACCCAGCCGGCCGAGAAAGCTGGCGTAGTCAGAACCAGCACCCGGGATATCGATCCGCAGAGCGACGCCGGCGCCAATGGCGGCGCGCTCACGCCAGGCGCGATAGACGCTCAGGTTCGGCCGCACCGGATCCGGCACCGAATCGGCCACTTCCATGAGCAGACGCCGCAGCGACGGCGAGGCCACGGCCCCGAAGAACGGGCCTCCGGCGATGCCGTCCTGGTTGATGTACGCCACTGCCGAGCGCGACAGCTCGTCGGCGAATTCCTCGACCCATTCGGCGGAGCCGATCAGGCCCCACTCCTCGGCGTCCCAGAACGCGAACAGGATCGACCGTCGCGGCGCCAAACCACGATCGCGCAGTGTGGCCAGGGCACGCGCCGCCTCCAGTACCGATACGGTGCCTGACACGTTGTCCATCGCGCCGTTGGTCCAGGCATCGCGATGGGCACCGACGATCACCCACTCATCAGGAGCAGCGGACCCACGCAGCCAGCCGATGGTGTTGTAGATCATCTTGAACGGGGCATCGTCGAGCTCGACCGTGACCCGTACCCGGACCCCAGAGCCCCCAGCGTGGTACCGGAACGGCAGCGCCCCCTGCCAGCCGCCGGGCACTTCCGGACCACCGAGAAAGGGCAGGATCTCAGCGGCGGCCCCGTAGCCGATCGGCACGACGGGGATCGAGGGAACCTCCGCGCCCGGCTCGACCCGATGCGCACCCGGCAGCGAAGGCCAGCCCGGGGTGGTGGGATCACCTGGCGGTCCGATCTTCACCGAGCCCCGCTGGATGCCGCTCCGGGGCCGGAACGGTCCGGATGGATAGACATCGCCTCGGAAGAAACCGTCCTCTTGCGGATCCGAGTACAGCAGCACCGCCGCCGCCCCTGCTCGCACCGCGTTGCGCACCTTGGAACCGCGAAACGACCCGCCGTACCGAATCAACGCCACCTTGCCTTGAACGTCGATCCCGAAAGCCGAAAGCGCCGTGAAATCATCGCGGGTGCCGTAGTTGGCATACACCACCGCCGCGACCACGTCGCCTTGCCCGGAGTACCCTGCAACCGCCAGATAGTGTGGGTCGGCGCTATCGACGTCCCCCGGCACCGGCTCCTCGTCAAGCTGCAAATCGAGCAGCGTTGGATCGATACGCTGTACCTGCACGCGCCGCGCGTGCGGCATGTAGACCTCGTACCGGTGGGTGGTGACCTTCAGCCCCCAGCGCGTCAGCGTTCGGCGTAGCCAGCGACTGGCCTCGGCCATCGATTCGGTGCCGGCAATGGCGGGTTGGGCGCCGATCTGCTCGGCCAGCGCCCGGACCGAGTCGGTGGCTGGCAGATGTGCCAGCA
>JACZXM010000508.1 GCA_022571615.1 Acidobacteriota bacterium
GCTCGGGTTCATGGAGCATGCGCTGCTGAGCGAGGAGCTCGGCCGCAGCCCGCTCGGGCACTACGTGTTCAACTGCCAGGCGCCCGACGCCGGCAACATGGAGATCCTGGTTGAGTTCGGCACCGCGCAGCGAAAGGAGCGCTACCTGAAGCCGCTCGCTGCGGGGCAGATCCGGAGCTGTTTCGCGATGACCGAGCCCGAACACGCGGGCTCCAACCCCGTGTGGATGAGTACCACGGCGCTGGCCGACGGACAGGAGTACGTCATCAACGGCCACAAGTGGTTCGCCTCCTCCGCCGATGGTGCGCAGTTCGCGGTGGTTATGGTGGTGACCGACCCGGATGCGGAAAAACACCGGCGAGCCAGCCATCCTCGGTTCGCGGGCCTGGATCAGGTCGTTAACGGGCTCAGCCGGGCCGCGGCCGAGGCAATCGAGGCCGGGGAGGTTCCGTGAGCGTGATCGAGACGACGCGCGGGGGAGGACGACGATGGCAGTGAACCTGGCAGCGATGCATCGGCAGACCTGTAGGCGCCTCGGCGACCGGCCATGCCTGCGGCACAAGGCCGAGGGTACGTACCGCGATCTGTCGTGGGCGGCGGCTCGGGAGCAGGCCGACCGTGTGGCAGCCGGGCTCCTGGCGTTCGGGATCGCACCCGGCGACCGGATCGGCATGCTGTCCCCGAACCGTCACGAGTGGATCCTGGCCGATCAGGCGATCCTGTCCATCGGGGCGGTGAACGTGCCGATGCACGCGCCGCTGGTGCCACCCCAGGTCGTCTATCAGCTCCGGCACAGTGATGCGCGGGCGGTCTTTGTCAGCGACCAGGCGCAGGCCGACAAGGTGCTGGACCGGCTGGATGAAGTGCCCGACCTGGAGCTGATGATCAGCTTCGATCCGGTCGTCGCGGGCGGCAGGCTGCGGACCATCGGCTGGTCCGAGCTGGCGGCAACCGGCAGCGCCGCGGGTGAGGCTGGCACGCGGGCGGTTCTGGAGCTTGAGGCAAAGGTTACGGGCCAAGATCTGGCCACCATCATGTACACCTCCGGTACGACGGGACGGCCCAAGGGGGTCATGCTGACCCATTCCAATCTTCTCTCCAACGCCGAGGCGTGTCTGCACGAATCATTGGTGAGGGAGGGCGATACCCTGCTGAGCTGGCTGCCCTACAGTCACATCTATGCCCGCCTTTGCGACCTGTACCTCACAGCGATGGTCGGAGTCACCGTCGCCTTGGCCGAGTCGGTCGACACCGTGGTGCAGAACCTGGCGGAGATCCAGCCCTCGTGGATGACCTCGGTGCCGCGCCTGTACGAGAAGCTGTGGTCGGCGGTCGAGTCTCTCCCTTCACAGGAGCGGGCGGCGCGCCTGCGGGCGATCCTCGGGCCCAACCTCAAGATGTTGTCGTCGGGTGGGGCCGCCCTGCCGCGCCATGTCGGCGAAGGGTTCCGCGACGCAGGGATCCTCGTATTGCAGGGATACGGCCTTACCGAGACCTCACCGGTGATCGCCAGCAACCGACCCTCGAGCAACCGCGTCGGCACCGTCGGGCCGGCTTTGCCCGACATCGAGATCCGGATCGCGCCCGATGGTGAGATCCTCACCCGAGGCCCGCATGTGATGAAGGGGTACTGGAAGGATCCCGAGGCCACGTCGGCAACGATCGTCGACGGGTGGCTGCATACCGGGGATGTCGGGATGCTCGAGGACGACGGTCATCTGATCATCACCGACCGCAAGAAGGACCTGATCATCACCTCGGGTGGCAAGAACATCGCTCCCACCGAGGTGGAAAGGATTCTGGTGAGCGATCCCTACATCGATCAGGCCGTGGCGTACGGGGACGGTCGCAATTTCCTGAGCGCCTTGATCACACCCGACCTCGACCTGCTGAGGGCCGCAGCCGACAAGTCGGGTTGGGACCTTTGCGAGAGCGATGGCTTTCTGAGCGATCCACAGGTGCTGGGCTTCTTCGAGCAGCGGGTGGCCGCGGTCATGGAACAGCTCAGCAGCCCGGAACGCGTCAAGCGGTTCCTGCTCTTGGCTCGCCCTTTTGAGCTCGAGTCCGGCGAGGTCACGGCGACCCTCAAGGTGCGGCGCCGGCACCTCATCGCCAAGTACGAGGACCGGTTGGCGGCACTGTACTTGAACGACGGATGATGCAGCCAGCCAGGCACGCCGGAGAGGGCGCCGATGCGGGTTGCTGACAAGGTAGTCGTCGTCACCGGTGCAGCTAGTGGTATCGGCCGAGCGCTGTGC
>JACZXM010000509.1 GCA_022571615.1 Acidobacteriota bacterium
TCAGCAGTAACCCACCCTCGACCCACGCCGGCAACCTCGACAACAAGGAGCTGGTGGCCGGCACGAGGCTGTTCATCCCAGTGCACGTTGCCGGGGCGCTGTTCGAGGTCGGCGACGGGCACGCGGCCCAGGGTGACGGCGAGGTGAACCAGACCGCCATCGAGACCTCGCTGCGCGGCCGCCTGCAGTTGATCGTGCACAAGGACCGCCAACTGGAGTGGCCGCGGGCCGAGACGCCGACCCACCTGATCACCATGGGAGCCGACGAGGACCTGACCGTGGCAACGCGCATCGCGGTTGAGCAGATGATCGAGTTATTGATGGATGAGGCGAGTCTCGAACGCGGGGCCGCCTACGCTTTGGCGAGCATCGCCGCCGACTTGCGCATCACCGAGCTAGTGGACGGCAATGTTGGCGTCCACATGATGATCCCCAAGGCAATCCTGGCCGCACGGCAGGCTCGATAGCCGGCCAGGGCGGCAGGGGGTTGCGATGCCCGGCAGCACCACCCTTCCGATCCGGCCAGCAGGCCTGTAGGCTCAGGGACCGTGTCCGCTCTGGTTCCCATGATTCTCGCCGCTGCCGTTCCGTTGCAGGCGCCGACCGCGCCGTCGGCTGCGGTGACCTGTGCGCTGCCGACGATCGAAGCCGTTCAGATCGTGCGCCACGACGTGTTCGAGAGCACCGGCGAGGAATCGTGGCTCTATCGAACGGTCAACAATCTTCATGTGCGCACCCGTGAGGTCGTGGTCCGGCGCGAGCTTCTGTTTGCTCCCGGGGACCGGATGGACCTGGAGGCGCTCGCCCAGAGCGAGCGTAATCTTCGCGCAACGAGGTTTCTGAGCGCGGTTCAGATCGAGCTCTTGGACGTTGACGGTGCGCTGCTCATCGACCCCAGCACCAGCCCCCTCGAGCAGTTGTGCGCGGCCGTGGCGGAGCACGAATCCGTGATCGTGCGAGTCACCACGCACGACTCCTGGAGCACCTTGCTCGAAACCACCTTTCGCAAGGCAGGCGACGAGTTCATCTTCGGCATCGGGCTGGAGGAAAACAACTTCCTGGGACGAGGCAAGACCCTGTTGGTCTTCCATCGTGACGACATCGACCGCACCAGCAATGCGGTCGCGTACACCGATCCGCGACTCGCCGGCACCCGGTTGGCGTTGCGAGCCGAGTACGCCGACCAGTCCGACGGGGGGCGCGGCGTAGCCGAGATCGGCCAGTCGTTCTATGCGCTCGACACCAAGTGGTCGTACTCGGCGCGCGTCGAGAGCTTCGATCAGGAGGACCCCCTGTACTTCGCCGGCGACGAGGTGAGTCGGCTCCGCCATGTGCGGCAATGGCAGGAGGTGAGTGTGGCGCGGCTGCTGCGCCAGCGCGGATCGAGAGCGTTACGATTCCATGTCGCCTACCGCCGCCGCTACGACGACGTGTCGGTCGACACCCGGCGCTTCGGCATACTGGAGGTAGGGCTAAGCTCCGATCAACACGCGTTCCGCGAGTACGATCACCTCAACCACGAGCGTACCGAGGATGTGAACCTGGGCACCCAGTCGGAGCTCTCGCTTGGATTCTCGAGCACCGCTCTCGGCGGCTCCGGCAGCGCCCTGTTCCTGTCGGCGTCGCACGAGCGTGGAATCCCGCTCGGCGACGCGCGATTCGTGCTCGCGCGGGCATCCTGGGATGGACGGCTCGAGCACGGGAGCGTGCGCAACGGCATCGGCGATGCGAGCGTCACGCTCGTAGACCTGTCGGCATCACGCAGGGTGTTGCTGCTGTCGGCGCGATACCGCCACGGTACCCGCCTGGATCCTGAGGTACAGGTGACGTTGGGGGCGCAGAACGGCCTGCGCGGCTACGGGGTACACCAGTTCGTGGGCACCCGGTCGTTGCTACTGAGCGCCGAGCGCCGCTGGTTTCTGATCGATAATCTGGCCCGCGTGTTCTCGCTCGGGCTGGCCGCATTCATCGACAGCGGCTACGCCTGGACGCAGGCGGAGTCGCTCGATCTCGGGGACTTGAAAACGAACCTCGGCATCAGCTTGTTACTCGGCCGCAGGCAGGTCTCGACCGACCGCGCCGGCACGCGGATCGACGTCGAGTTGTGGTATGACAACTCGCCGGAGCGCGCGGAAATCGCCGGTACCAATCCCGCCCGCGCCATACGGAACGGCGGTCCCACGACGGACGAAATGGCCATCGGCTTCTACGATTTCGCCCAAGCGCTCGATGCTACCGACAAGGCCGGGG
>JACZXM010000510.1 GCA_022571615.1 Acidobacteriota bacterium
CCGCCAAGGGCGCATCTGCTGCGTTGCCGCTCCTTGACGATGCGAGTCGGCATCGCCGACGTCGCGGCGCCTTGCATCTGCACCCTTGGCGGTGTAACCAGACCCATCACACTTCCACCACGGCCTGCTAACGCGAGGCGAGCTCGTGCAAGAACCCGCAATGGCCAGGATAGGGATCGTGACCGTCTCGGACCGCGCCAGTCGCGGTGAGTACGAAGACCGGGGCGGCCCGGCCATCAAGGCCTACCTGGAGCGGGTATTGGTCTCGCCGTGGGAAGGGGTGACCCGCGTCGTTCCGGACGAGAAAGGAATTCTGGCGCACGAGCTCGAGGATCTGTGCGATCAGGTCGGCTGCTGCCTGGTCATCACCACCGGTGGCACCGGCCCAGCGGTGCGCGATATCACGCCCGAAGCCACCGAGGCGGTCTGCGAGAAGCTGATGCCGGGGTTCGGCGAGCTGATGCGAACGGTGTCGTTGCAGGCGGTTCCCACAGCGATCCTGTCGCGCCAGACCGCGGGCATTCGGGGTGGCTGTCTGATCGTCAACCTGCCGGGACAACCCAAGGCGATTGAAGAGTGTCTGGACGCGGTGTTCCCGGCGATCCCCTATTGCGTAGATCTGATCGGTGGGCCCTACCTACGAACCGACGAGGAGCGGCTGGTGGCTTTCCGCCCCAAGAAGAAAGCGCCATGACCCTCATCGAGCCCTTTCGTGCCCTGCGGGTTCAGCCACAGGCCGCCGAGCGCGTCGCCGCGCCACCCTACGATGTTGTCGAAAGCGAGGAAGCGCGCCAACTGGCAGATGGCAACCCGGACAGCTTCCTGCACGTCTCCAAGCCCGAGATCGATTTTCCACCGGGCACCGACGAGCACGCCGATGCCGTCTACGCGCGCGGCAAGGAAAACCTCGACCGGCTGGTGGCGACGGGACGCTTGCGCCGGGAATCCACGCCCTGCGTGTACCTGTATCGTCAGGTCATGGGCGAGCATTCCCAGATCGGGTTGGTGGCCGCAGCCAGCGTCCAGGCCTACCGTGACGGCCGCATCAAGCGGCACGAGCACACACAGCCGCAAAAGGTCTTGGACCGAGCGCGCAATGCCGATGCCCTGGACGCGCACACCGGCACGCTGTTCTTGACCCATCGCGCCGACAGCGAGATCGATGCCAAGGTGGCGGCGCTGACCGACCGTGAGCCGGACATCGACTTTGCCGCCGTCGATGGCATCCGGCACAGTGTCTGGGTGGTGTCGGAAACAGAGCAGATCGCGACGTTAACCGGACGGATCAATGCCATGCCCGCCGTGTACATCGCCGACGGGCACCATCGCTCTGCCGCCGCAGACAAGCTGCACGAGTGGCGAGCCACAGCACGCGAGCGCGACGAGCGGGTCGGGTTGGCGGAGCGATTCCTGGCCGTGCTGTTTCCCGAGGATCAGGTTCAGATCCTCGCCTACAACCGGGTGGTCGCCACCCTCGGAGGCCGTTCGCCAGAACAGTTCGTCGACTGCCTGGGCGATGCATTCGACGTCCAGCCGAGCCCCGGGCCGGTGGATCCCGAACAACCGCGGATCTTCGGGCTGTACACCGGGGGTACCTGGTACCGGCTGGCGATTCGGCTGCAACGGGTACCCGACGATCCGATCGCGCGACTCGACATCAACCTCCTGGAAGCTCACTGCTTGGCCCCGCTGCTCGGGATTCGAGACCAGCGGACCGATTCGCGAATCGACTTTGTCGGCGGCATTCGAGGCCTCGGCGAGCTCGAGCGCCGGGTCGACTGCGGAGAGATGAAGGCCGCGTTCTCGCTCCATGCCACCCGGCTCAAGGACGTGTTCGCGGTCGCCGATCAGGGCCAGGTCATGCCCACCAAATCGACCTGGTTCGAGCCCAAGCTCCGAGACGGCCTACTCATCCTGCCACTCTCCTAGTGTAATACGCCGTAATTAACTTGACTTATGTAACATATTCTGGCTTCCTTGTCTCGCCAGTACAATTCTCGGGACAGGAGGCCACGATGCCCAGGGTAGCACCGGAGATTTCGTTGAGCGGGCGGCAGCGGGCGCGGCTCCAGAGAGTGATCGAGGCGCCAAGCTCCGAGCAGCGGCAGGTCTTTCGAGCTCACATCATCCTGCTTGCCGAGCAGGGCCTGCAGAACCAGCAGATCGCCAAGCGGCTCCAGACCTCCCGACAGACCGTCGGGATGTGGCGCACTCGCGCAGCCGAACGGGGCATCGAGGATCTCGGTGA
>JACZXM010000511.1 GCA_022571615.1 Acidobacteriota bacterium
GTCCTGGTCCTGCACGTGTTCGACCGCGCCGCGAGGGAGGGCATCGAGATCGTCGACCTGTTCGGCGGCGGCGAGATCTACAAGCGCACCCTTACCAACGAGGAGATCGAGCTGGTGACACTCGATGCTCTGGCCGCCCGCCCGGTGGCGCAGGCATGGCGGGGGATGCGTGAGCTACGAGCTCGACTCAGGCCGCGGAGCGATCGCTGAGCAAGTCCAACGCAGGCACCATTCCATCGCAGCCAGGAATTCTCGTTTCTGGCACCAGGCGATTCATCTTTCTCCCCCTTTTGACCTCGGCTTCTCTCTTGACATGTCGGCCAAAGTGAACACCTTTCCGGCGTGCCTTGGAGGGCGTTCGCAAGATGTATTGACCCCGCGAACCGAAGGCGATGATGTTGCCAAGACGCTCATAGCCAAGTCGGTCACAGCTTCGTAGCGAGGGCTGGTTTGTCCAATCGACCGTCGAGACAAGCGAGGTGACACCGCGATCAACGAGTCTCTTCAATGCCAGGCCCATCCCTTGACCATGAAGTCTTAACCCACGATAGTCGGGATGTGTGAACCCCTTGTACATGTAGGCTGTCTGTTCTGAATAAGACATGGCCACATTGCAGTTATGTTCCGGTTCGATACACTCCAGGGCATACCAGCCATAGGCGGCCAGGCAGTCCCCTTCCAATGCTGCGAAACAGAAATCGCGACCCGCGTCGATCCGTTCAGCCATTTCATCGGATAAATCGAGGGTCGAGTCTTTGGCAAAGTGGCGTATCTGGTCAGCTGTCAGAAAACGAAACTCGAAACGAGGATCTTTGTCGTCCAATTCATCCAGCCGCGAGGCATTGAGCCAGACAACCTGTGCCACATTCAATCCGCACAGCTTTTGTCCCAGCCGATCGACAATGGCTTGAAAGGCAGACAACCATCCGAATTCATGACGAGTTCGTGATAACTGGGAACAGATCGTATTCACTTTGTCATACATCGGACAATATTCTCCTCAGTACAGTGGAGTCGGTTGTGGCAACGCGAGTCTACGGCGGTCGGGGCAGTTGAAGATGTTCAGGAAGGTCTCCTTGAGCAAGTACGCGCGGTACGGAGGGGCGTGAACTCCCGGGCCCTCGATTGGCACCGGTCACCGGGTTTCTGCTGCATGGCTCGCTGCTGTTGCACACGATCGATCTGGCGGCTCGCGAGGGCGTTCACACCTTCGACTTGATGCCGGGTTCCGCCGAGTTCAAGTGCCGGCCGGCGAGCGAAGAAACCGAGAGCGTGTCGCTGGATGGGCTTGCCTCCAAGGCTATCCCTCGTGCGTGGCGGGGACTACGCGATCTGAAGTGGCGCGGCGCGCGGCAGGCAGCGTCGTAGCCAGCCCGAGGCTGTCGCGGACCGTGCCGAAGCTCATCTCCCCGAGCAGCGTGCGAAGGCGGTCCTCGGTGCGGTGGAGGTTGAAGTAGTGCCGGAAGCGGTTAACTGCCGTCGCCGGCATGCGCGGCTGATCGGGGTCGATCTCCCACGGGTGCAGGTAGACCACGGCGGGCCGGTCCTCGACCTCGTTGAGGTGATGAATCGCCCAGCGAGTGAGCCAGAGCGGGTAGGCACGAAAATAGCCCCCACCGGCGACGGGTGCGTTCTTGCCGAGGATTCTCACGGTCGACGGTGGCACCTCCAGGAGCCCGTCGTGGTCGTCGGCCGGGGCCAGGATGCGATGGATGGATCGTGGTGCCCCAGGATCGCCGTAGCGTGCGCGGCGGATCGGGTAGATACTCGAGTCGTAGCGGTATCCGGCTCGGGCCAGAGTCTCGAGGGCGCGGGTGTTGGAGCGCGTGATCGTAAAGCTCGGAGCTCGGTAGCCGAAGACCGGCTGACCGGTGAGGTCTTCGAGCAAGTCTTTCGCTCGCGTGACGTCCCGGCGGAATGCCTCCTCGGCCAGGTCGTAGACCGGGTCGTGGTGCCAGCCGTGTGAGGCGATCTCGTGCCCGGCGGCGTGGATCTCCCGCACCAACTGAGGATAACGATCGGCGACCCAGCCCAGCACGAAGAAGGTGGAGTACGTATCGTGCTCGGCGAGGATATGCAGCAGCAGCCGGGTGGTGTACTCAACGCGGCCCGGTAAGCGGTCCCACTGCGATCGGTCGACGGCCAGACCGCTGGCGTGGAAATAGTCTTCGACATCGATGGTCAGCAGGTTGGGCTGTGCCGGGACCCAGAGCTCGGGCTCGGGAGTGCGGCCA
>JACZXM010000512.1 GCA_022571615.1 Acidobacteriota bacterium
CTGTTCGGCGTGGATCGATGCAATGCCGAGCTGCGGTTGTGCATCGGCGAGGCCTCCTCACTGACCGCCCGGGCCGACTGCTACATCGAGCTGTATCACTGCCGTGCGTTCCAGGAGTACCGGTATCCGGAGTAGCTGACTCCTGCCCAGGATGGCCACACCAGGCGGCGGCGCGCCGCCGACGTACGTCCCTGTTACCCTCGCCAGTGCCAGCAACAATTACCGGCAGGGACGCATGGACCACGACGCCATTGCCGTCATCGACTTCGGTGGGCAATACGCCCATCTGATCGCAACCAAGGTCCGCCGCCAAGGGGTGCTAGCCGAGATCCGGCAGCCCGATGACCCGATCGAGGTGTTTGCCGACTACAAGGGCATCATCATCTCCGGCAGCCCTAGCTTGGCCTCGCAGGGAGAGGATTCCGACTACACCAAGGAAATCTACGACCTCGACATCCCGATCATCGGGTTCTGCTTCGGGCATCAGGAGATCGCCAAGCACTACGGCGGGGCGGTGATCCACGGTGGCCGGCAGTGGGGCAAGGCCGACCTTCACCTGGATCCCGAGAGCCCTCTGTTCGCGGGGCTCGACCCGGTCGAGCAGGTGTGGATGAGCCACTACGACTCGGTCACGAGCGTGGGGCCAGAGTTTGGCGAGATCGGCTACAGCAAGAGTCGCGACGACGCCCCCGACCATCGGTTTGCGGCGATCGGCTCCGACTCCCTGCGCCGCTACGGGCTACAGTTCCATCCCGAGGTCGACAGCACCGTCCACGGCGACCGCATGATCGCCAACTTCGTGCTCGGGATCTGCGGCTGCGAGCCCTCGTGGTCGATGCAGGCTTATCTCGATGAGCAGGCCGAGCGCCTGCGCGAGCAGGTGGGCGAGAGCTCGGTCTTCCTGCTCGCTTCTGGCGGCGTCGACTCGACCGTCGCCGCCGCCGTGCTCGGCCGCGCCATCGGCACCGACCGGCTGCACCTGTTGCACATCGACAACGGCCTGATGCGCAAGGACGAGAGCTCTCAGGTACTGGCCCTTTTTCACGACCTCGGACTGGACGCACACGTCCATTTCGTCGATGCCAGCGATCAGTTCCTCGCCGCCCTCGAGGGGGTCATCGAGCCCGAGGCCAAGCGCCGCATCATCGGCGATACCTTCATCGAAGTCTTCCAGGCCGAGGCCCGACGGCTCGACATCGAGCACCACCTGCTCGGACAGGGGACCATCTACCCGGACACCATCGAGACGGGCGCCGCCGTTGAGAATCCGCCCCGCTACACGGCGAGGTCGCACATTCTGTGGGGTTATTGAAGACAGCAAGCCAGAAGGTGTACGCGCCACTAGGGAGTCCTGAACTTTCAAACGTTACCATCAGGCTATCAGACCGTCTTTCCAGTGTTGCTCTGGAGCCAGATATGGGTATTCTGGTGGACTCGTTAACGACTTGTAACTCTTGTTTTTTAACAGCCTGGAAAATGGCCACCTGTCTATTTACACATTCATTTACGTCACAACCGCCGAGAAATTGACTGGTCTGCTCGGCTATCCTTCCCTCAATTGGGGGGCCATGATCGCGCGCAACGACGTGGACTTCCGCCGCGGCACCTTTCGGGCGCGCGGCGATGTCATCGACATCTTCCCGGCCTACCGGCAGACCGCGTACCGCGTCGAGCTCGCGGAGAACCGGATCGCGCGGATCCGGGAGATCGATCCCCTCACCACCGATACACTCGGCGAGCTGTCCCAGATCGCGATCTATCCGGCGAAGCACTTCGTCACCAGCAAGGAGCGGGTCGACCACGCCGCCACAATTATTCTGCAAGAGATGACGGAGTGCGTGCGCAACTTCCAGACCCAGGGCAAGCTGCTCGAGGCGCAGCGGATCGAATCCCGCACGAAATACGACGTCGAGATGCTGAAGGAGCTCGGCTACTGCCACGGGGTGGAGAACTACGCCCGGCACCTCTCCGGCCGCGCACCCGGGTCGCGCCCCCACTGCCTCATCGACTATTTTCCAAAGGACTATATGCTGGTCGTTGACGAATCGCACGTCACCGTGCCGCAGATCCGGGGGATGTACGAGGGCGACCGCGCCCGGAAGGAGACGCTCGTGGAGTACGGCTTCCGCCTGCCGTCCGCGCTCGACAACCGTCCGCAGCGATTCGACGAATTTGAAGCGCTCCTCAACCAGGTGATCTTTATCTCCGCCACCCCCGGCC
>JACZXM010000513.1 GCA_022571615.1 Acidobacteriota bacterium
CCAGCAACGCGGCCAAGCCCACCGAATGGCGTGCCGCGGCCGAGCCCGTGGGCCCGAGCACGCGCCACTGGCGAGCGTCCGGCTCTCCCAGTAGCAAAGATCCGTGCTGGAGCGCGCGCCCACGCTGCCGGCGCTGGGCGCTGCCTAGAAGCTTGCGTCCATCCGCGGTCAGCTCATACAGGGCACGGGTGGCGAAGCAGGCGCCGGGCTCCTGGCGCGGCTGCCTGCCGTGGCTGCGCACCAGCTCGACGGGCACCCCGAGTCGACGCAGACCGGCGGCCAGACCGGCGGCGACGATCTTGTAGGTCGATTGCACACCGCCCTCGAACGGTCCCCGATCCGCCGGCCCGCTGATCGAATAGGTCATCTCATCGGCGTGTAGCACGGCACGGCCACCGGTGCGGCGCCGTACCAGATCGATCCCCTCCCGGGCCGCGATCTCCGGCTCGTACCCTTGCCGCCACGGCTGTGCGTACCCGAGCGAGACCGTCGGTCGGGCCCACCCATAGAGCCGCAACGTATACGCGTACCTGGTTCCCCGGCCGTCCAGGAGCACCTCGTCGATCGCCATGTTGAGGAAACCGGGCAGCGCACCGTCGATGATCACTCGCAAGTGCTTGGCGCCTACCATAGCAAGTTCACCGGCGTGCGGCCCACGCCGTTCCTGCCACTGGCTGCTACAGCAACTCCGAGAGCGCGGCGTGGGGGCGCCCCTGGGATGCCGCGACCGGTGAGCAGGCGACGTGCCCGCGGTAGGTGTTTACCCCCAGGGCCAGCACCGGATTGGCGCGCAGGGCGTCCTCGACGCCCATCTCGGCGAGCTGCCGCAGATAGGGGGCGGTGACGTTGGTGAGTGCGAACGTCGAGGTCCGCGGCACCGCACCGGGCATGTTCGCCACCCCGTAGTGCACCACCCCGTCCACGACGTAGGTCGGGTCCTTGTGCGTGGTGACGCGCGTGGTCTCGATGCAGCCCCCCTGATCGACCGCAACATCGACGATCACGCTGCCATCCTTCATCTCGCTGAGCATGGCCCGGGTGACGACCTTGGGCGCCGATGCCCCCGGAATCAGCACCGCACCGATGAGCAAGTCCGCACGCCGAGTCCAGGCCTCGAGCGTGGTCGGGTGCGACATGATGGTGGTCACATGGCCGTTGAACAGATTGTCGATGTACTGGAGCGTCGAAGCGTTGATATCCAGAACGGTCACGTGGGCGCCCATACCGTACGCCATGCGCGCCGCGTTGCGGCCGACGATGCCGCCCCCGATCACGACCACATCGGCCGGGTTCACTCCCGGCACTCCACCCAACAGCACGCCGCGTCCGCCGTTCGCTTTTTCCAGGAAATGCGCTCCTACCTGCACCGACATGCGGCCGGCGATCTCGCTCATCGGCACCAGCAGCGGCAACGAACCGTCGGGAAGGGCCATGGTCTCGTAAGCGATCCCCGTTACCTGTCGCTCCAACAGCACGTCGGTGAGATCCGGCAACGGTGCCAGGTGTAGATAGGTAAAGAGCGTTAGTCCCGGCCGCAGTAAGTCGTACTCCGACGGCAACGGTTCCTTGACCTTGACGACGATGTCCGCGCTAGCCCAGACCTCTTCCGCGCTCTCGAAAATTCGCGCCCCCGCGGCTTCGTACTGGGTGTCGAGCAACGAGCTACCCGCTCCGGCACCTGCCTGCACCAGCACCTCGTGGTCCAGGTCCGCAAGCATCCGCGCCCCCGCAGGCACCAGCCCGACGCGATTCTCTTGGGCCTTGATCTCCTTGACGACCCCCACTCTCATCCGTTCGTTTTCTCCTTGCCGGCGAGAGTCGAACGCATCTCGACATTGCCCTCGAACACCGCGCCCTCGGCGAATGACACCGAGGGTGCTCGGATGTCGCCGGTGACCTTGCCGGTGGCGCCAACCTCGACGCGCTCGGAGCCGATCGCGTTACCCACCAGATGTCCGTCGACCACAATGCGGCCAGCGTTCAGCTGGGCTCGAGCATTGCCGCGCTCGCCGATGTGGATCTCACCGTCGAGCGTGACCGTCCCGGTGATCGTGCCGTGGCACTCAAGCGAGCCGCGGCCGCGAATCTTACCTTCGAACACACACCCTGGGCCGAGATACGAACGCGTTCCAGCGCCCGTCCCACCCTTGTCAGCCGGATCGCGAAATGTCGACATGCACCTGGCCTCGGAGGTTCGTAACAGGCCGTGGTGAGAG
>JACZXM010000514.1:0-784 GCA_022571615.1 Acidobacteriota bacterium
TGTGGTCGATGTCTACGACGCCCTAGTGCATGACCGACCCTATCGGTGCGCCTACTCCGAACATGTCGCGTTGAGAATGATGGCGGGCATGAACGGAAAGAAGTTCGAACCCCGCCTGTACGACGTGTTTCGCCGCACCCTGCCGACCATCCGCAACATAGCTCGGCTCCTCGACGCCGAGACGCCCGATGGGCCCCACAATTGGGAGTCCCTGCGCAGGGCGTGCGAAGAGGCGCCCGAACCTGAGCAGAAACGAGCCACGGCCTAGGAACAAACGATGGGGGTGTACGGCCATCCCCGTTCCCTTGCCCTTTGTCTTGGTGATGAAGAAAAGCTCGAAGACGTGGCGCAGGCGAGGTTGACGATCACCTGTTCCATCTGACCTGGATCCATCCTCATGTTGCCGAGTTCCGGTTCCAGCTCCAGGATGCTATCGAGGTGCTCCGGAAGCAGTCGCCGCAGCATGGGCTTGAGCTCTTCCACGACGCTGTTCACCTGCATCACCAGCGGCTCCAGCATTTGCTGGCGGCTGAACGCGAGCAACTGCGGGGTCAAGCACCTCACTCTGGCTGCGTTCCCTCGGTTGAGGTTCGTTGCGATCGGTCAGGTTCACGTCGCTCACCGTTAGCCAGTGATGCTACTCTCAAGTTATGTTTGGAGATGTAAAGATAATCAAGAGCATCTGCACAATCTGCGTCGTGGCGTCGGTCGCAATTGCCGCAGGTCCCGCCTCATCGCTGGGCAGCGCGAGGGGCGAGAATCACGTGCCGGAGCAGCCGACCCC
>JACZXM010000514.1:794-2171 GCA_022571615.1 Acidobacteriota bacterium
ACGACGCTCGGCGGGACCACCGCCCTGCCGCAAGAAACGGAAGCTCTACACGGTCGCACCCGTGGCCCCGAGCGATCTCGGCCACATCATTCCCCTCGGCAACATGGCGCCGCCGGCGCACACGTTCCCGACCCGCCATCTGTACCTGCATATCAGGCGGGAGGTTGCCGGAGACTACTTCACGCCCTCGGTTGAAGTTCCGGTAGCCGCCCCGGGCCGTATCTGGGTCACGAGGATCGGGTCGAGCGAAAACCTCACCCGGGACGTGGTCGATTACAAGATCAACTTCTCCCCGTGCGCCGAACACAGTGCCTACTTCATCCACTTGACGACGCTCGCTCCGAGTTTGCTCAAGAAGTTCGTGCGGCCCCTCGATTGCCACGAGTACTCCACCGGTGGCGAACGCTACCGGCTAAGTGAGAAGAGCGTGGACGTACAGCTCGAGGCCGGAGACCCGGTCGGGACCGCGGGCGGTGGCCAGGATCGCAATGCCCTCGACCTCGGTACGTCCGATCTCAGGGCGCCGGAACTGCTGTACGCGAACGCGGACCGCTGGTCGTACGACACCGAGCAACTGCACGTCGTGTGCCCGCTCGACTACTTCGCTCCAGCTGTCCGTCGGCGCCTGCGTGCTCTGTTGGGTGACGGCGCGACCAAGCGGCGCAAGAAGCCGCGCTGCGGCCAGGTCGCTCAGGATGTTGCTGGCACGCTGCAGGGGATCTGGTTCGTCCCGGGTTTCAACGGACTTGCGCCGGAGGACCGCCAGCTATCCATGGCACACGACAACATCGTGCCGACCGAGGGGGTATTCTCCGTCGGCACATCGATGGCTCGCAGTGGTCTTGCCTCGGACACCTACTCCTTCAAGCCGGCCCGAACCGGAGCGGTCAACCGTGACTTCGATCGGGTCACCAAGATTGGCAAGGTGTACTGCTACGAAGTCCGGGAGCGCTTTGCGCGTCCGAGCGATCCCGTCACCGTTGTCCTGGCAAAGTTGACCGGGACCTCCACGGTGCAACTGGAAAGATCCGATCGGCTAAGCTGCGGCAGTGGTCCGTGGCAACTCGGGTCCAGTTTCACCGAGTTCGAGCGTTGATCGCCGGAGGGATGTCTGTCGCGCTGTGCCCGTCCGTCCCAGACTCCCGCGCGCGCCACATGGCAGCATCGTCAGGCGGCGGGCCGAGGCGGGTCCGCGAGCCAGCGGCTGGCTGCCGCTTCGTCTCGAAAGACGTTGAGATCGATACCGTTACGCTCCATGAACACCGAGAGCATGCGGCCGAGGCCGAACTGCAGGTCGTGCTGGGCGACGAAGGCGATACGGACGGAGGGGGAATCGAAGAGGTGGCCGGCGGCGGTGGACAGGGCCTCGAGCTCGCC
>JACZXM010000515.1 GCA_022571615.1 Acidobacteriota bacterium
CTCCTGGAGAAAGCGTCGGAGGTCCGTGCGCCCGCCCGGGCTGAGGCGGGCGGTGGTTTGATGTCGAACATCAGCCCGACCGCAGCACGGTAGGAGTCGATGTCGAGGGAGCCGCCGCCGAACCCGACCTGATGGGCAAACAGGAACGACCCGACGGCCGAGACGTGGCGCACGATCCGAACGCCGCCGCCTACGCACCCCGTCCAGGTGTCGATATTGGCACCGCTCTGAGGCACCGGCCCGGTGCTCAGCAACTCGTTACGCGCGAACTCCACCGAGCCGGCGAGATTCCAGCTCGGCCTGCCGGTTTCCAGGTGCGCGCTTGCCCGGTTGCGGATGGTCGGATCGCCGAGCCCGCTAGTGAATCCCATGTCGCGCCCCGCACGCAATCCGAGCGAGAGCCTCCCCATGTCGCGCGTGAGCTGCACCCATCCGGCCATTTCGGGGGCGCCGGCGACGGTTTCGAAGCCCGAGCCCACGTCCTGCTGAACCAGCAGTGCGCCGACTTCAAACTCCAGCGCAGTGTGCTCGGCGACGCGGTAGCTCAAACCCGCGGTCGCCGCCACGGAGCGCGCGTCGGTACCGTTGTCGAAGCTCACCGTCTGGGCCAGCCCGGTGGTGGTCAGCGCCAATCGCTGGTTCAAACGGTGGCTGTAGCCGATCCCCGCTCCGAAGGCTTGGTTGCCGATCTGGTTGCCGTCCGGGAACTCCAGGCGCGAGTACTCGGCATCGAAGCTCAGGTTGTCGCGGCGAGTCAACTGATGGGTCAGCGTGACGCGGCCCTTGCCGCGAAACTGCGTCGTTCTGGGCAGCACGATGTCGTTGCCTATCTGCCCCAGCAACTCGTCGGTGCGCAGCATCTCGCCCTCGATCTGGAGTAGGGTGCGCCGGCTCAGTCGCGCCTGCAGGCCGAGCCGCGCGGCGTTATGGAAGCTGTCGAGCTCCGGTTGGTCGCGGTATTTCTGGTAGCCGGGCGAATAGCTGAAATCGCCGCTCCAGCGCCGTCCGCTGAAGCGAAAGGGAAGCTCCGCCTGGGCGAGAAGGAAATTGGTGCTCAGCGTGTCGCCGGCGGTCCGCAGCGCGTTGTTGCTGAAGCTTGCAAGCACCGTGATCGACGGGTTGAACTGAAACCCCTGCCCCTGTGCGCGCGCCATTCCTGGGGCCACCGCGATCAGCAGCAAAGCCGTCGCGACGCCGATCCGCCTCCTACTATTGTGCTTGTCCATGCTCGGTTCCCTCCTCGAGCTCGATCCAACTCGATCTGGTTCGGCCCGCTAGGGCACGTACACGACATCGCCCGCGCGGAGCAAGATCTCCCGTCCCTGCCCTTTCCCTTTCACGAAGTCGCCGTAGCGAAACGGAATGCGCTGCTGCTGGCCGTTGACGGTTCTGAGAATCGTGATGTCGTTCTTGTCGGCGAACTCGTTCAGGCCACCGGCCATCGAGATCGCCTGCAGCACGGTGACGTTGCGGTTCAGTTTCAGCGGTCCCGGCCTGGCGACGTTACCCACGACGTACACCACCAAGCTGTGAATCTCGGTGACGGTGACCGTCACGGTAGGCACCTGGATGTACTGCCCGAGAGTCGCGGTGATCTCGTCCTGAATCTGACGGGTGGTCTTTCCGGTGGCGACTATCTCCCCTACCAGCGGCAGCGAGATTCGCCCGTCCGGCCGCACTGGGACCTTGCGGCTGAGCTCCGGGTTTCGCCACACGAACACGTCGATCATGTCGCCCGGACCGAGACGGTAGTCGGCAGGGTCATCGCCGGCGACCGGCACCCGACGAGTCTTGATCATCAGGCTCTGCGGGGCCGGTGGAGTCGGATTCCAGGGAGCGAGTCGGACACCCGAGCGACTGTCGGCCGGCGCGTTCGCCAACCGCGTCTGGAGGCTGGTGGTCGGTGCGACGGACTCGGATTCGGTACCCAGGTACACCTGCACTCCGCGTAGTTGAGCCGACCCGTACGTCGCCCTGGCTGTCGCAGCCGCCGGTCCCGACCCGGTGACGGGCCTGTCGGTCTGGATCGCGCCCTCTGTCGCCTGGGGTACCTGAATCGTGGCCGCGCCGGACGAGGACAGCTGGACCGGTCTGGCGCCCGACGAAGAAATCTCAATCGCGGTCGGTGCCGAATTGCCGACGGCGTCGCGGCCGGCCG